>CAZVDA010000027.1:0-14668 GCA_964625365.1 uncultured Thiopseudomonas sp.
GGAAAACTTTCAGGGCGGAAGAAAACTCAGCAGAATGCGGACCGACCCCGGAAGGATTAGCGCCCCGGAGCCCCGGGCCCGTACTTCTCCAGGGTCTCACCGAGCCAGCCGCGGAGCTTCTCCCGCAGGGAAGCCGGCTCGAGCAGCTCAGCCCGGGGGCCGAAGCTGAGGACGAAGCTGGCCAGCCTCTCCAGGTCGAAGGTCCGGAAGGCCGCGTCTGCCAGGGCTCGAGATCGATCAGGTCCAGCGAGGAGTAACGGTCAACCCCCTCCCGATACTCCCCGGGAAACCCGGCGAGGAGTTTCTTGAAGGCCTGGTTGAAGACCTTCCCCTCGAGCAGCCCCAGCTTTTGGCCGAGCACGGACCCCATCATGTGGAGCGCCGCCACCTCCTGCTTAGAGAAAGGCAGATCGGGAAAACGGTAGTTCCGGATCAGGGAGTACCCCCCTCCTTACCCAGGTCGATATGAATATGAAAGTCCCCGGAAAGGGTCAACATATCCCGGTAGATGGTCCGGACAGTGACCTCGAATTCCTCGGCCAGCTCCCGGGCGGTGACTTTCTTCTCATTCTCCAGGGTAAGCAGAATACCAAGTAACCTACCCGCACGCATAATAAACTACTATTGACATCCATATCCGTATAGCTGACCACTGACTTTCTTGTAAGCCTGGTCTAGGGCGAATCATATAGTTATGATGGACAATAATTTTACTTCAGATATCAACAACAACTTGATGAGGGAAGTCTATTGCCCAGTTTCCCCATCGGAAACATTGGTTCGGTTTGACAAACAACAACCTCAAATCTCCCACACCATTTCCTACAGATCCATCATAATGCTGATTCCACTGGTGAATACAATCTTCAAACATTTCGTATACGAACCTACTATCAAACCAGTCTGCGCAAATATGTGAGAATGCTACAATGTAAGCCACCTGAACCCTTTCTCTGGCTAATTTGCGGCAATCTACTTTGCATCCAGCTCTCAAGGCATTGAAAACACCTCTTTTGACGCGAGGTATTCTCTCTCGACCAGAAGAGTTTACATGGGCCATTTTGAATTCAAGTCCGCGTTCAATCATAGGTGAGTTCTGATCTTCCGGCCAGGGATTTATCCTGAACTGGTTCCTGATTGGTTCTTCTTTGTTCATTACGGCAAGATAATCATTACCTTCAACGAATTCTCTTCGCAATAAAGCAAAATCAATATCACCAACTTTGCCATCTTCAGAAGATCTTTTTGCAAAACTATTTTCTGAATTTTCTCCGGTTCTACGATAACGCCAGAGCGTGTTGTACTCGTATCGCAACAGGTGAACTGATATATCATCGTGAGTTTTTTTTATCCCCAATTTTTCTCTACCCAAGCAGAAAAATTTGCAGTGAATTTCGCGCTCATGAAAGTACATAAGCGGGTGGGTTAAATAATCCTTCACCAGGCCATGAATTTGTTGGTCCATAACTTTCTCCTTTTTGTTCTACTTTTTATTTCCCTCTTTCATTCGCTATACAAAAATATACGCCTTGTTTTAGATGTCGGTAGCAAATACACAGTAAGGATAGAGAGATTGCCATTTCGCCACCTTATCTTTTATAAAGCAGCCTCGTGATTTTGAGAAAAACTCTTTAGTTGAATTTGTTTCTAATGATTTGATCTGAATTTCACCGAGGGCATAAGCCCCCAAGATTTTCTCGAGAAGGTTCTGCGCGCGGATTAAGAACACTTCTTCCCAAAGGGGGATTCATCCGGAAACATCTTGTCATGACCACAATCCCCCAATGAATGGAGGATCAGGTCACGAGTCCGGCGGGCAACAGATAGAGATTTCGTCCCCAGGGTATGGCGGACTCTGTCCTTGGTAAAATCCGGATGGTGGACGGTGTAGTGGATGAACCACGTACCATTATTATTCCACAGGTGATGGGTGGGATTCCCCGGGTGGATCCGGACAGATAGGCGGGCGTTCTTCATGATGCATCTCTCTTTTCGGTTTTGATGCATCAGGATTCGGCAAATAAAAAAGCCATCCGCATCAGGATGGCTATTCACTTGCCCGGGATTTTGCTTTCCCCGATATAATCGGGGCACATCCCTCGAGGCTTTCGCCTCAAGGAAGCCACCGTGGGTTCCCGTCCCCGGTTGGCAGATCCGGCACTACCGCCAAATCATTCCTGATGCTGGAAGTAATGAACCATAATCTTCAGTATATTGCAAGCAGTATTTCAGATTTTCTGTGTCATAAATCCAGGGACGTTTCTTCCCGCCATTATATTAGCTTTGGGCAATTTGTAGTCTAACATCAATTCCTAACATAAAATATGGACCGACTTCGCGGGCAAGTCAGGGTTCCACTCAAGTCTGGAGTATTTGCTTCCAATTGGACATCGTCAATCTCACCGGGAGTTGACAGCATACTTGTGCTTCCTCCCCGGTAGGCACTATAAAATTGTTATTCCTGGCATCGCTGATTTATGTATTCCTGTGTCTGACTAGCGCTTAATTCTGTGGTAGAGGGACCTGTCCTGATATAAAACCTTTCTCTATCGCCGTCATTAAGAAACACAGGGGAAGAAGATTTTTTGCACTTAACCATCATGACGCGGCAGTCATCGTGATCATCAAAGTGGATATGGATATTGGTTAGAGCTCGAATGCCTAAACGAGCTTTAACAATATTCACCAGATGCAAACTCATCTTATCCTCATTTTCGAATTTATCGGCTTGAATACCGACCGGGCTGCCATCATCGGAAACTCCTACAACCAACATTCCGCCATTAGTATTTAAAAAACCAGCCAGCGTCTTTAATACTGATTTCTCCATACGTGAATCTTTGCTACCGGTGTGCAGATTCGTTCTAAGTGTTGATTTAAATTCTACAGCTTCGGATTCGCCATTTATGACAATTCTTGATAGGTCAATTTCCTCTATGGCTGGTTCCCCAATCTTCCCCGAACAAAGTGTTGCATAACCCTGGGCAATCACTTGAGCCATCATTTCTCGACGTTTTTCAAGAAATCCTCGATAAGGCAAATGCTCCCAGTTTGCCGGAAGGGCATGTACAAAATACATACGCTCGATTTCCGAGCGTGTGAATCTCTCTGTCATAGCAGATAGATATTCAACTGGAGATTGGTCGGCAATTTTCGAATTATCCCCCCATTCAACCAAGGCATAATTTGCAATTTGGTTGGTTTCTCGAACAGAAATAATGCCCTGTTTTTTCAGAAATCCTTTGGGAAAGAGATGATGCCTCTCAACTGCGGAACGCTGACTTTGCACTGACGGATCGAGTAAATCAGATACTTTAATATTGGAAAATAGTGCTTTAGCTTCTAAAAGCACCAAAGCTGCGTGGTAAGCAAAAAGAGACGGGCTTCGTTGAGAAGAAGTCGCCAAATCATTGGGCAGTGATACAGCCCAAAAATCACGGGTAAGCGCTATATCGCATATCTGGTTAAGCCCTTTTACGAATCCTTCAACTGTATCTACATCGCGCAACCGGGCCATATCAAATTCCATCGCAGACTCCGGGGATCCAGTAAAACGACCAGTAACGGCAGACATAAAAAACCAGCGGGAAATTACTTGGCGCAGCTCATACTCTTCAACTTTATATTCAGTCCGGCCAATCAAATATAATATATAAGAAAATAATAGATTGTTTTGGGAACTGATCATCTTTCCACTTCGGAATCCGGCTTGCCGGATACAGTTCATAAAATCATGCCAATACTGCAGATTCAATGTTCGCTGTTGCGAGTCCTTCAGTAATGCAAATTGCTGCTCTCGGCGAGCATCACTAAATTTCTCTGTTTCCAAATCTTTTCCACGCAGAATCGAGTAAACATACTTTAACCTGGCTCGCTTGAAAGCTACCCCGACACCAACCCTCAACAATTGATCGGGAGATGGTTCAATGAAGTAGTTGAATGGAGATGGTTTATCCTTGGCTGGTTTACGAGATTCGAAGCAAAAGCGCTCCAGCGCAGCGCGACCTTCGTCCCAAAATACCGACATTAAGGTCAGAATAAAATCCGCCTGATTGAGGGGAGTGCCTTTGCTGTTAATCCTAACAAAGACGTCGGAAACCGCCTCCTCATCGATTTCTGCTGCTAATTCAAGTGCCGTAAACGGAAAACTCAGTAAGCCTTGTAATTTGCTGATGGCTTTCTTTATTTCCTTGTTCTCTTTTGCGGATACATCCCGGGATGAACTTAAGCCTTCTAAATATTTATCAACGACTTCGAATAAATCAGTTTTGTCATCCCAAAGAATAGAAATGGAAGGAATGAAGGTTTTGTCGCGTTGGATTGCCGCATCCGCTACCTCAAATTTTTCTTCCAACGGATTAAAAGCTATACGAATGTGTTCGCATTCATAATTTTCTCTTAAAACAGGAATATTCCTAATGACTGCATATAGTGAGGTGAGGCGCTGCTGGCCATCCACTATTACCAACCGCGGTGGCTTCTGCTTGGTGTCGCTACCGATAGTTCGATTGTCGTCAGCCAATGAGTTCTGCCAGAATAACAGATAACCCACTGGATAACCTTTATACATAGAATCGAATAGATCCCTGACCTTGGGATTCTTCCAAACAAAAGGCCGTTGGATATCAGGCAATCCAATCTCGCCGAGACCAATGAATTTTACTAACGAACTTAAATCATAATCCACCTTTGTAAATACTGTTTCGCTCATATTATCTCCGAGATATTTCAATTAATAAGGAATATTTATTGCAATAGGCATATTCCATATATGATTTGCCTTGTCAGTAAGTTGATCAGATCTTGGTCAGAGTTTCTATCGGGTGTGGTACCAGGACCTTGATTACTGATCATTCTCGGACTTTCCAATTTCCCTTTCTAATTCCTTTAACATCGTATTGTAATCAAAACCATAGATTTCAGTTATGCCGTGTGGGCCACAACTGTCAAAACTGCTTTCGGTTAACGCAATAGCCAGGAATGTATTTTCATAACCTGCTTGATGCAATATATCGGGAAAATCGTGATAATTCACGTGTTCTGATTTCACTTCCGTAATCCGTGCTTCGAAGTGCGGAGATTGATACTCGAAAAACCCTTCATCTACAGCTGTATAAATAAAGGCTAGGTGCGGGCAAGGGTTAGGATTATAGTCAGACCTATTCAGACTAGGATTGCCACAGATCGGGCAATGCACAAAATAACGCTCGTCCTCAAGCAATCCAGAAGGTAATTTAACTTCCGCATATTGCGGCAGTGTTATCGGCTTTTTCTTATTTAACCTAGCTTGATTGGCTTTTTCCAATACTTCCTTGAGGGCCTCTGTGGTTGAGAGTATGCATTTATGATCAGAACTGTAGACCTTTCTTTGAATCATGTTACAAAGCTGATAAAGATGTACAGCCTTGTCAAACTCATTTTGAGCTCTGAAAATCTCTGCGCGGTTATATAGTATTGTTGCTATGTCAATGAGTTCTTCCTTTCCAAATGATTTTTCCGTATTTTCAAGCGCTTCTTGCGCCATTTCAAGGGCTCTATCATACTGTATATTCTTGGATAACTCATTCATTGCATAACTAAGCTTTTTTGCTGATCTGCTTTTCTCATAGTGGTGATCTCCTTTTTTCATCCATTATTGTAGGCGGAAGGATCTCTGCTTGGTCTCTGACTGGTAGCGCTGGAAGAGGTCCGGTTCCTGCTCCTTCAAGCGGGTCTGGTCGAAACGGAGGGAGACCTGGGTCTTCCAGGTGGCGACCCCCTCGATGCCGTCGGCCTGGCCGATCCGGGTCTTGAGTTTGTTGACCAGGACGGTCTTCTCGAACTCCAGGATGCTGGTCCGGTCGTTCAACTCCCGCAGCTCCTGGTAGATCTCCATCACCTCCGGATTGGGGGCGATAACCTCCCCACTGCTTTCCAGTACCTTGAGCTTCTCCGACTCCTCGAGGAGGGGCAGGTAGCCGGACATAAACTCCTCGGCCTCTTTCAGTCCCTGCTCGAGTTCTTCCGGATCGAGTTCGTAGAACTCCCGAGCGTCGCCGCGGCGGGAAAGCCGACCGGCAAACTTCTTGTGGAGGAAGTTCTCAAAGAGGGAGTCGTGATCGGTCTCGATCACGCGGAAGGTGGTGAGGGGGTGGGGGTTGCCGGTGGAGAGGTCCTTTCTTCGCTTCTCCACGTCGCCCCGGGTCCGGCCGATCTTGTAGAGGTTCTCGCTGCCGCTCTGCAAGATATAGACGTACGCCATCAGAAACCTCCGGGGGATTGGCCAATATCAGTTTCGGCGAAATTGTTCGTAAGCCGCGTTTGTTTCGACATAGCCATTTCTCCTCTCATATAACCAAGCTCCATACATTAAATAACGGAAAACGCGAATTTCCATTCCAGCCCAGCAAAGCCATTTGTTCATTCATTTTACTTGGAAATATATTGTCACATCTATAACCACCATGCAAACGTAACTCCATCCGCTAATCAGCCTCAGGCTCATCAAACACACGCACAGTTAAGGACCTCATCAAGTGTTGCAGTGAAAGGTAGCGCTGATGATATCCCTATAATCCCTCTCCGTAATAAAAGCTTACGGATGTTCCATCTATCAAAGGCGAACTGTGGAGCAGATTCTACATGGTATACAATATAATAGTCCGATCGCACAGGCATGGGGTAATCATACTTCTCCTTCAGGGCTCGTGTAGAAAGGATCTCAGGAGGTTGTACTCTCCCGTCATCGTCACAACGGACAGCGTATAGACCGGGTGCCGCTTGAAAATTTTTGGTATGGAGAAGAATGTAATATGCGCCAACATTATCTGGCGTTAAAGCTACTGCACCTCGTTTTTCGCGTGAGATAACCCGAAAGACGATGCGGTCGAACTTATCCGTCCAACGCAACTGTTCTTCGCTTTCAAACCAACCTACAAGAACCGGAGTTTCGCTTGGCGGCTTGTTGCGACGACCGTTTATATCATACTCATCAAGCTCTACACTGACCCCGAGTGGATCGGGAGATTCCGGATCTTGAATACGATAACGGTGGTAAGTTTCCTGTTCGCGGCGGGTGGCGCGGTCGCAAACATGCTTTATAATTGTTACTATGAAATTCTTGAGTTCTTCCGTCCCGTCTTCATTGTCTTCTGCCGGACGAATACCAAATGCACCAAGCCCTGGTACAATCTCGTGGAAACCCCGCCAGTTCTTGGACTCTGTTCCCGGGTATAGCACGTAAGCTCCAGCCGTACGCCGGATCGCATCTTTATACGCATGTGCCTTGAGGAGATCAGCTCGCTTGTACTTACCTTCACGCTGGCCAATCTTTTCTTCCGTGACATTATCTTCGAGTGATGCATTGTCTTTGAATGATTCGTCCGGGTCTCCAAAAATATCGGGAATGTTCTCAACGCGATACTTGGCATCGAAATGAACATGAACGATAACCTCTTGCCTCTCGGCTTCATCCTCAGTAAAGCCAAACGGCCAAAGAGTAAGAGTGTAATCAGGACGCATACGTTCTGTCCATGAGCCAGCCACCGGAAAATTTTTCTCCGGGTCGCTGCCTTTGCGGGAAAAAGTACGATTGTAGGAGAATTTGACCTGGAGTTTCCGGCCTCTGTTCTCGATGTAACTACCCGACAGCGCAAGGTGTTTTCCTGATTTCAGTTTTAACCCGAAACCGTCAGCAGTCTCTTCTATCAAGGACTTGGCACTCGGTTGGTTTAGATCGAATAGCTTCGCCACCAGGTCAAGAAGTTTGAAGAACAGCCAATACTCGTACAATGTTGCAACATCGCGCTTGCCGGCCGAATAAACTTCTGTTCCGCCAGTCCAGCATAGTCGTGCAGCCATATCGAACTGAAGCCACGCCTTGAGAATCTCTTTATAACCTCCCTTGCGCTGCAGAACCGGACTGCTTAGAGGAAGTAACTGTGGTTCGGTTACTGATCTGAATATATCCTTGTTAAGATATTCGCCTATTTGTTCTTCCAGTCGTTCAGCCTCTTCAATAAACCGCGAATCAGACTGCCTGTTATATTGCACAAGTCGATCCCGGACCTGTACTACAACCGACTGGAAGTATTTCAGAGCATGCTTGACGAATCGATTTTCGGGCGTATCAACGGTTTCGATTTTTCGAAATACTTGCAGGTGTTCTGGTACGGAAGAAAAACGTGGCGCAAGAGGGTGAGCTGCAGGGATTGGGACTCTGCGAATAGCGGCTGCAATTTGGCGAGCTATGTCAGGTTTTGGCTGAAATCCACGGTTGACGGGTATGACAATTTTCTGCTGTTCCCACTGGCAGTGTGGCAGAGTTGTTAAACGGTTAACGGCATCCCTAAAATCACGAGATGTAAGAAGTGAACGAATGAATGCAAAACGCTGGCAAAGAGTTTCAGCATCACCGGTATCTTCTGGTTCCAACTTCATTTCAGCTGGAGATCGGAATTCAAGCAGGAGATCTGCACATCGTTCCGTAATGTAATGAAGCATATTGCGGTAGTCGTCACGATATCCAATCTTAACTGACCGTATCTCAACTTCAGCAGTTCCACACAACGTTGAATCTGTATCTGAGAGTAGACGGAGCTGCAAGCGCCCAGCATTCAGCCCCGTAGTAATACGTCCACGGTCTTTAGTTTTAGGCACTTTACTCGGCTTTACTATGCCTGGTATGGAATCCAAGTAGTATCCGTTGGAATTAACTACATACTCATATGAAGCCATTTCAAGAAGCTGTATCTGAGCTTCACCAAATTCCACGCACGATTCCGGCGTTTCTTCCTTTATGGGTGTGATCGATCTGTCCGCAGTTTGTTCTGCATACAGAGAAACTGTGGTTATGGTAATGCCTTGGTCATCAGCGAATACAATCTTCACTGTATCGTTTGGCATTATCAAGCCTCAGCGTAACTCGTAAAACCGTTCTGTTTGAGACGTATTTCCATACGCTCAATCTTGTTATAGCTTATTGGAAATCTGTTCTGAATGACAACATTCTTCAACTCGTTTAGAACAGGCCCCAACTTCGTTTTAGACCCATGAAGCTTGGGAAGCAATTTCTGCATAATGGCAGCGTCAATAGCCCCGTCGATCGTCCAACCCTCGCCCGCAACTCGGGAGTAGAATGAGATAAAGCGGGAAATCTCATACAGGGGACGGAAGCCAAACTCTGCGCCAATGGATTTTAAAACCTCGAACACCTGATTGAGAATATCTGAGAGAACAGGAAGAGCTTTGGCCTCCAATGAGTCTTTAACGTCGGTTAGTGCAAGATCTCGGCGAGCTGCTTCAGATACGAACTGTGCTGCAAAGACAGCTCCTGATCCGGCTATGCTTCCAAGATCAACGTTTTGGGGGTCCTTCAGAAAGTCTAATATCTCATCAGAGGAAACCATAAATTCGATTACATTAGCGCGATCCAAAACTTTAGGAGAAAACATATATGTAGTCTCGTCTATATTTACTGTTCCAATAATAAAGAGGTTCGACGGAAAAGAGATGTGTGACGGTATTTCGAGGCCACTACTTGTGACACATGATCCAAGTTCATGAAGAGGAATTTCTTTCCCTGATTCCATAGACGACAGAACGTCTGCGAAATACCGCTCTACATGAGAAAGGTTCATTTCATCGAGAATCAGAAAATAAGGTCGGACGGTGTCCTTTTCAGATTCGCTTCGAGCGGAAAGCAAAAGTTGCAGGATCGAGGATGGCATTAACCTGTACTGGCCGAGGTTGAGTGCGTCAGGATACCCAAATAGATTGTCCCGATTTGTCCAGTCAGCACCAACGGGAACTAACTGTACTTGGCTGTGGTCCTCTGCAAGCCATTCAGCCGTTGCTTGCGCTACCTTGGTCTTTCCACTTCCGCTGAGACCGGTTAAGATGAGAAAAGGCTTTGCCATGAGACTGGCAAGAATGCGCCGCCCGAGATCAGCAGGGGTGCGGATTTTAGCGGTTGAAAGGGCCGCCTCAAAGCTTGTGGCAATTTGCCCTAATGCCCCATCCTGTTGGGGAGGAGGAGTGGCAATCAAGCGGAGTTCAGACCATAATGGGACCTCAGTCATTCTGGTAGACCCCACGAAATCACGCAGAGTCCTCAATAGTGCCCGTAGAACATCTTGCTCCTCTTTTGTGGCTGTTGGACAGTAGACAGAATAGTACAACTGATCGACAGATATTGGTTCGCCAAGAAAGTCCTGCGCGGGTACCTCGAGTTCTGAAATCTTCTTGTTGTATGCGTAGACCTGACTATCAGGTCCAAGACAAAGTGAGGTATTGTTGTTACGTACACCAAATCTTGAGTCTCCTTCAGCAGCCAGTTTTAGCATTGCGTCAAGACGCCGGTGCAATTTTGGCAGTTCAGAACAAATAACGGCCGCAATATATAGTTCGGCATTTGGCAAAGGACATAGCCGAGAGAGTAGCCCCAAGCTCTTTGTCTCGGAACTAAAGTTCATCAGATTGGATACAGCCAGAATGATTCCCCCCGGAACCATCCTGGCAATGTTTGAGGTTCCATAGCAGGGGGAAATATGGTCGGGCTTTGGCAAACGTTTACTAACAGCCGCACTGAACTGACGCTCACGTTCTGATATTTCCATAGCCCACTCCTTTCTGCACAATTGTGCCAGTTGAAATTCCTGATATTAATGTTCGTTTAAGCGCTGATGCCACAGCGAATGCCAGTAGCGGCGGAACTGCGTTGCCGATTTGCCTCAGTACTGCATTCATGCTACCTGACAACCGAAAGGCATCAGGAAACGACTGAAGTCGTGCCGCCTCGCGCATAGAAATGCAACGCGCTTGTTCGCTGTCAAAGTGTATGTGTGAATAAGAATCCTTCCCGATATGCGCAGGTACCGTACGCGCCGGATGGTCCGGCCACATTTTGCGGAACTTGTTCGGATACTTTGTAACAGGATAAGGCGGCACGGTTGCTTTGTAGATTGCATGCCAATCAGGGGATCCCTCTACGATCGCACATTTTCTTTCACGCTCTTTCTCCCGGAGTCGTTCCTTGAAAATTGCCAAAGCCGTTTTGTGAGCCTCAGGATACATACCACCGGGCGGCATTCTTTTAAATATCTCGTAGTCTCTAGGTGTGTATCGAATAATGTGGCCTGTAAATGTACTGGCGTCGGACTTGAAGCGCGGCCAGTTACGCATCTGGCGAGTGAAACGATTTTCACTCTCAGTATATTCTGTTTCAATATTCGGACATCTGGGAACTCCTTTGCCTGTTCTACCGTCAAGGTGGTAATAAATCGGGGGGAGATCAGCAAATGCCTCTTCTACTGTAACAGCAGAGCGTGTTTTAGAAGAGAATTCGAGATGGTCAACATAGTGGTCATGCGGTTCAAGAAACTCGACTTTCCCTGTCCCAGCCCGTGCTGTTGAATAACCCACAGGCAGATTATATTTACACTTTATGTACGGAAATCTCGGCAGGACTCCAAGATCCTTATGAATGCCAATGATGAAAGCCCTTTCCCTAAGCTGTGGGACATCAAACCATACAGCATTTAAAAGTGTATAACGAACGTTATAGCCTAAATCCTCTGCTGTCAAAGCGATTTCTTCAGCAACGTTTCGCCCAACAAATTTGCCCATCTCTCTGACATTTTCCATTACAAAAGCTATAGGTTGAAGTCTTGCGACATATTCCAAGAAATATTGATACATAGTTGCACGTTCATCATGCTTATGAGCATGCTTTCTACCACTTAATTCCCAAAGTCTAGCTCGACCCAGGCGAGAAAAGGCCTGGCAAGGTGGACCACCAATAATTACGTCGATTATTTCGGTTTCAGCATCACAGGGAGTCTTAAGATGTACCACTGCATCTTCAGGGCTGATATTCGTAATATCTTCATGAGCAGCGTAAATATCTGGAGCAGCAAGAGGGGCAAAATTCTCTCTATGAGAAGCACGTGCATTATCATCAAGTTCAATTGCCGATATACACTTGAAAGCAGCTCTGTCAAATCCTAAAGACATACCACCACATCCAGCAAATAAATCAATTGTCCGAAAGTAGCCTCTGTGAAGAGCGCCTTCAAGCTTTGTTTGTATAACATTATGACTCACGAATTGTTTCCTCAGTTTTCTTCGATTGTAAATATTGCAGCCGTATATGTGATAATCTATTGCTCAATCGATTTGCTACGGACTGTGGTGACCGCTCAACTTGACATTGCCATACAATCAATACTTGCCACCCAGCACGGCGGAGTTGTCTTTGTGCAATGATATCTCGTTTTACGTTGTCCTTAAACTTTTGCTTCCAGAAATCTGTACGAGACTTTGGCATTGTGCTTTCTTTACATCCTTTATGGCGATGCCAGAAGCATCCATGCACAAATACCACAGTCTTATATTTTGATAAAACTATATCCGGCTTTCCTGGCAATTCCTGCCTATTCAATGAGAAACGATATCCCATCCTGTGAAGCAGTGATCTGACCTTACGCTCTGGTGACGTGTTCTTACATCGGATCTGACTCATATTCCAGGAACGTCGTTCTGGTGAGATTTTGTCCATATTATCTCTGTCTTTCTGAACGGCAGAGCGTCCGTTTTTTTATTCTTTAAATACTCAATTTCTTATTCTTTAACAGGTACTAAGCGGAGCACTGGGAGACCCGATTTTCTGCGAAAAGAGTACTGATCGAGAAGATCTTGCGGCGCCTCTCGGCGTCACCCCGGGTCCGGACGATCTCATAGAGGTTCGCGCTGCCGATTTGAAAGTCGTAGACATACGCTATCGGGAACCTCCGAGGGTATCTAGTATCAGCTTCGGGCGCAAGCTTTACCAGAATTGTTACGAACAGTCAAGCTAATTGTCTTAATGTGCGGCTTTTCAATTAGTTATGAATTCAGTGTGAACTATTGGAGTGGCGCAGGCAGGGTTGCGGGTGACGATAAGCAGACGACAGGCAGGGCCCCCCTCAACCCTGGCCCCTCTCCTCGAGAAGAGAGGGGAATTAAGGGGTACAATCCGGGTACATTGGTAACACATCAATCCGGGCACTTGGTTACAGACACACCGCGTAGAGAATTGGGATTCTTTGGGGCGGATTTAGGGTTTCACTCCCCTACCGGCCGGTGACGATTCTGGTCTTCTGCTCCTCCAGGCGGAAGGCCAGCTCGGCCAGGCGGCAGGCCAGGGGGAGCTCCATCCCCTTTTCGGCGGACCGGAGGATCAGCCGCTCCAGTTTTTCCGGGACCGGGTCGCCGGCGGTCTCTTTCTCCCTCCTCGACTGGCCGGTCTGGAGCGCGGCCAGGTGGTGGAAGGCCATAAACAGCCGGCGGTATCTTTTCCGCTCTTTCTCCCCCACCCCGGCATCGTCGAGGTAGTACGCCAGGAACTGCTCGGCGCGGGCGTAGTGCCAGGCCGCCCCGACGCAGGCGTCGGGCGGGCGGCCGGTCCATTCGATCCCGGGGATGGCGATCCCCCGGCCGTCCTCCGGGAAGAGTTCCCGGTAGAGGATCGGGCAGCGGGCCAGCAGGAATTCCTTGAGCCGGTTTGCCTCCTCCCCGGACAGTCCGCCGGCGTCACCATCTTTCTTCCACTCTTCCAGTTTCCGGATGGTGTCTTCGATTTCGCGGATCATCTTCGTTCCTCCTTTACGGTTGCGGTGGCGGTCACAGTTCCACCCGTCCGAGTCGGCGGTACCGGCTCCGGTTGGAGGCCTCGAGGGCCGTGATCATATCCGCTTCCACGATCAGGTAGTCGTCCTTCCCCTTTCTCTCCTGCAGGTAGATAAACCCGGCCCCGTCCCGGAAAAGGTAGCCCTGTCGGGGTCTCAAGCGGTCCCTGTACTGGAAGCTGATCCGGACCGCCTTTTCCCCGGAGTGCACCAGCCGCCAGCAGGGCTTGAGGAAAAAATCACTGGCCCGCGGATCGGTCCCGGGGGGAAGGTACAGGGTCACACCCTAAATAATAAGTTTAAAGCAAAGCAATTATCTTTTTAACTTTTCTGGCTAATTTTCTATCTGTCTCCCATCTCTCCTGCATTATTTTATGGACCTGGCTGACCTGCTCGCCACTGATTCCCCCTAACTCACTCCCCATCTGTTTTATGCTCATCTTTCTTAAATTTAGTCGATGGCTTATCTCTATCAATACCTGGCGTGCCTCACGATATCTTAAGCGTCTTTTAATTATATCTTCTACTCCAATTCCATAATCTTCAGCCACTGCTTCAGCAATTTTATCTATTGATACAGGTTCTCGGATCGATTTCAAATGAGTATAGGCTTTGGCGGAAAAATCATTCTTACCGGCGGTTTATAATTCCGGCAAAATGGGCGGTTTAAAATTCCCCCGACAAAATTATAGATAACCATCTGATTACATTTTCTAATGAGATCTTCTTATATTTCTTTAGTCGTACCGGATTAAGATGAATATATCGACTCAACTCCTTTAAATATTCAGCCGCTTCCACCAGGAGAGCCTTGAAGCGTCCCTGATGCCCAACCCTATGGTGCCGGAGGTTGAAATAAGTACTGTAGGCCGTATTGAGCCTCTGCATAAACCGACTGAGATTCGCGCCAGAAGTTTTCAATAAAAAATGGAAGTGATTGCTCATTCAAACATAGCAATGCACTTCCACATTAAAGGCTTCCACGCTCTCTCCCAATGCTTTGAGAATACGCAACCTGTCTTTAT
>CAZVDA010000028.1:0-9019 GCA_964625365.1 uncultured Thiopseudomonas sp.
CGCCAAGATGGACCGTGCCATCACCAACGTGGTGATGATGGGCATGGGCGAGCCGTTGCTCAACTTCGACAATGTGGTCGCCGCCATGGGCATCATGATGGATGACCTGGGCTACGGCATTTCCAAGCGCAAGGTAACGCTGTCCACCGCCGGTGTTGCACCCATGGTTGACAAGCTGGCCGAGGTGATCGACGTGTCACTGGCGTTGTCGCTGCATGCTCCCAATGATGAATTGCGCAATCAGCTGGTACCGATCAACAAGAAGTATCCGCTGGCGGTGATTCTTGATTCGTGCAAACGCTACATTACCGGCCTGGGCGAAAAGCGCGCCCTGACTGTTGAATACACCTTGCTTGCGGGCGTTAATGACCAGCCGCAGCACGCCGCCGAACTGGCTGCCCTGTTGCGCGAGGTGCCCTGCAAGATTAACCTGATTCCCTTTAACCCCTTCCCGCATTCCGGTTACGAGCGTCCGAGCAACAATGCCATCCGCCGCTTCCAGGATGCCCTGCACCATGAAGGGTACAACGTCACCGTGCGCACGCCGCGTGGCGACGATATTGATGCCGCCTGCGGACAGCTGGTGGGCCAGGTGGCCGACCGCACCAGGCGCAGTGAACGTTACATTGCAGTGAGGCAGATTGATGCGTAAAGGATTCATTAAATCGGGTCGCGTAGCGGCCGTGGCCGGCTTGCTGGCCGTAATGGCTGGTTGTGTACAGACCGGTGATGTCCAGCCCATGCGTACCGGCGAGGGACGTGAACAGGCCAAACAGGCCTATATCCAGTTGGGCAAGGGTTACCTGCAGGAGGGACTGACCAGCCAGGCCAAGGCTCCGCTGCAAAGCGCCCTGGAGCTTGATCCCTCCGATCCCGAAGCCCATGAAGTCATGGCGCTGGTGTTCCAGCAGGAAATGGAACCGGCCCTGGCCGACAAGCATTTTCGCAAGGCGCTGGCCGGCCAGCGCTCGGCACGCATACTCAACAACTACGGCAGCTTCCTGTTTGAAGAAGGCGCCTATGAAAAGGCGATGGACATTTACAAGGAAGCCGCCGAGGACAGCATGTACCCGCGCCGCGCCCGCGTGTTTGAAAACATGGGCCTGACCGCGCTCAAGCTGGACGATAAAACCTCGGCGGGCCATTACTTTCAGCGTGCATTGCGTCTGGACTCCAGCCAGCGCCGCAGCCTGCTGGAAATGGCCACCCTGTCTTACGAGGCCCGGGACTACACCGGAGCCCGCCAGTATTACGAAAGCTATATGCAACAGTCCGGGCACGACGCCCGCACCCTGTTGCTTGGTGCGCGCATTGCCAGCGTATTCCAGATGCGCGACGAGGCGGCCAGCCTGGGCCTGCGGCTCAAGCAACTGTATCCGGCCAGCCCTGAATACAAGGCTTACCTGATGGAGCAGCGATAATCATGACCGACACCGTAAAAGACGAGCAGATGGAACAGGTACAGATGCTGCCCGGTGCCATGCTGCGCGAGGCACGGCTTGAGCTGGATCTGACCGTGGTGGCTGTGGCCGGCCATTTGCACCTGACCGAGTCTGCAGTCAACAGTCTGGAAGCCGACCGCTATCAGGATTTGCCCGGCGTGACCTTTGTGCGTGGCTATATGCGCAGCTACGCCAAACTGGTCGGGCTGGACCCTGACCAGGTGGCTGCCAGCTACACCCAGACCATCAAGAGTGATCCCGTGCGTGCGCTGCCCGACCTGGGCCGCACGGCCGCCCGCAGCCGCTCGCGCGGCAAGCTGGCGATGGCAATCTTGCTGGCCGCAGCGGTGGCCGGCCTGTCGGCTGCCTACCTCTGGTGGCAGGAAGAGCAGGGCGGACAACTGCTGCCTTCTGCTGCTGCACCGGCCCTTAACCAGGTTGAAGTCGAACGTGTGGACGGCTCGCTGTATATCCAGAGTCTGGATCAGCTGGATGCCGAAACTGCCGAGCTGGAAGTGGCCGAAATCACCCTGGATGCGCTGCAGGCCATGCCGGATGAAGAAACACCGGTCGTGGAAGAAGAACAGGCTGGCCCGGCAGGTGAAGAAACGGTAGCCGAACAGGCCGACGAAGAATCAGAAGCCGATACCGGCAAGCACCGTCTGGAGCTGGCATTTGCCGAAGAGTGCTGGATCCGCGTAACCGATGCCGACGGCAACCCGCTGGCCAGTGGCCTGCAACAGGCAGGCACCCGCCTGAAACTGAGCGGCGACAGCCCCTTCGAGCTGCATCTGGGCAACGCGTCCAGCATCCAGCTCAGGTTCAACGGCAAGCCGGTTGATATCAGTTCCAGCATCAAGGGCAATGTGGCCCGCATCAAACTGGGTTGATCCAAGTGCATAATCCTTCTCCGATCAAGCGCCGCATTTCCCGCAAGATTCATGTCGGCAATGTGGCCGTGGGTGGCGATGCGCCCATCAGCGTGCAAAGCATGACCAACACCGACACCAATGATGTGGCGGCTACGGTGGCGCAAATTCAGCGGCTGGAGCAGGCCGGTGCCGACATCGTCCGGGTATCCGTGCCAAGCATGGAAGCAGCGGAAGCCTTTGGCCGTATCAAGCAGCAGGTACAGGTACCGCTGGTGGCCGATATCCATTTTGATTACAAAATTGCCCTGCGTGTCGCCGAACTGGGTGTGGATTGTCTGCGTATCAACCCCGGCAACATTGGCAATAACGACCGCATCAAGGCGGTGGTGGATGCGGCCCGTGACCGTGGCATCCCGATCCGTATCGGTGTCAATGCCGGTTCGCTGGAAAAGGACCTGCAAAAAAAATACGGCGAGCCCACTCCCGAAGCACTGGTTGAATCGGCGCTGCGCCATGTCGAGCATCTGGATCGGCTCAACTTTGCCGACTTCAAGGTCAGCGTCAAGGCATCCGACGTATTCATGGCGGTGGATGCCTATCGCCAGCTGGCCCGCCAGATTGAACAGCCGCTGCATCTGGGCATCACCGAAGCCGGTGGCCTGCGCTCCGGCACCGTTAAGTCCGCAGTCGGGCTGGGCATGCTGCTGGCCGAAGGCATTGGCGACACCATTCGTGTATCGCTGGCCGCTGATCCGGTTGAAGAAATCAAGGTCGGTTTCGACATTCTCAAGTCGCTGCGCCTGCGCACCCGTGGCATCAACTTTATTGCCTGCCCCAGCTGCTCGCGGCAAAATTTCGACGTGGTGAAAACCATGAACGAGCTGGAACAGCGGCTGGAAGACGTGCTGGTACCGCTGGATGTGGCGGTGATCGGCTGTGTGGTCAACGGCCCCGGCGAAGCCAAAGAGGTGGACCTGGGCCTGACCGGCGGCTCGCCCAATCTGGTGTATATCGACGGCACCCCCGCCAGCAAACTGAACAACGAACAACTGGTCGATGAGCTGGAGCGCATGATCCGTGATCGTGCGGCAGTCAAACTGGCCCAAGAGGCGGCGGTGATTGCCCGCGGCTGAGTCATCAAGGAATTTTTGTGAGCAAGACCTTACAAGCCATTCGTGGCATGAACGATGTCCTGCCGGAGCAAAGCCCGCTCTGGCGCTATTTTGAACGCAAGGTGGCCGGTGTGCTGGACAGCTACGGCTACCAGCAGATCCGCATGCCGGTTGTCGAATTTACCGAGCTGTTTCGCCGCTCGATCGGCGAAGTAACCGATATTGTCGAAAAAGAAATGTACACCTTTGACGACCGCAACGGCGACTCGCTGACCCTGCGCCCCGAAGGCACGGCCAGCTGTGTACGCGCAGTGCTGGAGCACGGCCTGATCAACAACGGCCTGGTACAAAAGCTCTGGTACACCGGCCCCATGTTTCGCCACGAGCGTCCGCAAAAGGGCCGTTACCGCCAGTTTCACCAGGTGGGTGTGGAAGTCTTCAACCTGCCGGGGCCGGATATCGACGCCGAGCTGATCCTGATGACCTGGCGGCTGTGGCATGCGCTGGGCATTGCCGACAGCGTGACGCTGGAGCTGAACAGTCTGGGCACCTCCGAATCCCGCGCCGCCTACCGTGCCGCATTGGTCGAGTACCTGAACGGCCATTTTGACCAGCTGGATGAAGACAGCCAGCGCCGCGTAGGCACCAACCCGCTGCGCGTGCTGGACTCCAAGGACGAGCAGACCCGGGCCATTCTGGCCAATGCACCCCGACTGGAAGATTATCTGGACGAGGAATCACGCAGTCATTTTGCCGGTGTGCGTGCCCGTCTGGATGCCGCCGCTGTGCCCTATGTGCTCAATAACCGGCTGGTGCGCGGGCTGGACTATTACAGCAAGACCGTATTCGAGTGGACCACCGACAAGCTGGGTGCCCAGGGTACTGTCTGTGGTGGTGGCCGCTACGACGCGCTGGTCGAGCAAATGGGCGGCAAGCCCACCACCGGCGTCGGCTTTGCCATGGGCGTCGAGCGTCTGCTGCTGATGCTGGAAACCCTCGACAAGGTGCCTGCTGAACTGCAACAGCAGGTGGATGTCTATTTCTGCGCCTTCGGCGAAGCGGCCGAACTGGCTGCCGTGCACTGGGCCGAGCGCATCCGCGATGCCATTCCCGGTTTGCGCCTGCAGGTGAATGCCGGCGGCGGCAGCTTCAAGAGCCAGTTCAAAAAGGCCGACCGCAGCACCGCTGCCTACGCGCTGATTCTGGGCGAGGACGAACTCAACAACCACTGCATCGGCCTCAAGCCGCTGCGTAGCGATACAGAACAACAAACCATAGCGCTGGATGACCTCACCGGTTATCTGGATGCACTGTTTGCCACAGCCACACGGAGCCATGCATGAGTCATTACACAGAAGAAGAGCAGATTGCCCAGATCAAGGACTGGTGGAGCCGCAACGGCAAGCCGCTGCTGACCGGTGGCGTACTGGCCGTGGCCATGGTATTTGGTTGGCAGGGCTGGCAGAAGCACCAGACCGGCCAGCAGGAACAACTGTCAGCCCTTTACCAGCAACTGCTGGACAAGGCTTTTAACCCCGAAGGCGCGGATGCCGCCGATGTGGTCGGCCTGCTGCAGAAGCTGGAAAGCGTCAAGCCCGGCCACGCCTACACCCAGTATGCGCGCCTGCTGGTGGCCCGTGTGGCCGTGCAGGATGATCGCCTGGATGATGCCGCGACCCTGCTGCGCGAAGTGGCCGACAAGCCTGCCAGTCCGGTACTGGGCGAGCTGGCCCGTCAGCGACTGGCCCGCGTACTGGCCGCCAGCGGCCAGGCAGAGCAGGCGCTGGCCCTGCTGGACGGCACCGCACCTGAAGCCTACCGGGCTGCCCGCAACGAGCTGCGTGGCGACCTGCTGGTCCAGCTGGGCCGTATTGCCGACGCCCGCAAGGCGTACGAACAGGCGCGTGACCAGCTTTCCGAAAGCAGCGCCACCGGCAGCCTGATGATGAAACTCGACGACCTTAGCACCGGGGATGCCTGACATGAAACGTTCCGCCATTCTGGCCCTCATGCTGAGCAGCCTGGTACTGGCCGGCTGCAGCAGCAAGGGTGACAAAAAAGAGCAGGCGCCACAGGCGCTGGAAAAAATCACCACCGAAGTCAAACTCAAGCGCGAGTGGAGCCTGTCGGTGGGTGTGGGGCAGGGCAAACTGTGGAACCGCCTGACGCCTGCAATTGACGGCAGCCAGCTGTTTGTTGCCGATGCTGCCGGCCAGATCTTGGCGGTCGACCGCTACACCGGCAAGAAAAACTGGCAGCGCAAGCTGAAGAAAACCGAAATCTCCGGAGCCGTGGGCGCCGGAGCCGGCCAGGTTGTGGTCGGCACGCTGTCCGGTGAGGTTATCTCGCTGGATGCCACCACCGGCAACGAGCTGTGGCGCAGCCGCATTGGCAGCGAGGTGCTGGCAGCACCGGCTGTCAATGACCGTGTTGTCGTGGTGCAAACCCAGGACGACCGCCTGATTGCGCTGGATGCCTACACCGGCGCACAGCACTGGGTATACGAGAGCACGCCGGCCCTGCTGACCCTGCGCGGCACCAGTGCCCCGCTGATTACCGACCAGCTGGTATTTGCCGGCCTGTCCACCGGCAAGGTGATTGCCATCGAACTGGAATACGGCCTGCCGGTCTGGGAAGAGCGGGTTGCCGTGCCCACCGGCCGTACCGAGCTTGAGCGCATGGTTGATGTCGACGGCAGCCTGCTGCTCAAGGACGGCGTGCTCTACGTGGCCGCCTTCAATGGCCGCGTGGCCGGTCTGGATGCGCAGAGCGGTCGCACCCTCTGGCAACACCAAAGCTCCAGCACCGGTGCTGTGGCCCAGGGCTACGGCAATGCCTATGTCAGCCTCGACAGTGGTGAAATCCAGGCCATTGACGAGCGTTCCAGTAGCGTGATGTGGCGCAACGAAGCCCTGCAGCGCCGCCTGCCAACCGGTCTGGGCGTGCTGTCCAGCTATGTGGCGGCCGGTGATGTGGAAGGCTACCTGCACCTGCTCAGCCAGGTGGATGGCCGCTTTGTCGCCCGTACCCGCATCGACAGCAAGGGCATTCGCGTGCGCCCACTGGTCGAAGGTGGCTGGATGTATGTGTACGGCAACAGCGGGAAACTGGTGGCCCTGACCATCGACTGATGCATGCTGCTTTGTACGCTGGCCGCTGTCGTGTTGACGATGGCGGCCTTTGCGTTTTTACTGAATGACTCTTTTCAGCCGCTGCCGCCGGATTCCGGCCAGGCAGGGGCCACTATCCGGAGGAGCCCATGGTTCCCGTTATAGCCCTGGTGGGCCGCCCCAACGTTGGCAAATCCACCCTGTTCAACCGCCTGACCCGTAGCCGTGACGCCATTGTCGGCGACATTCCCGGCCTGACCCGCGACCGCCAGTACGGCACCGCCAAATGGCAGGGACGTGACTATATCCTGATTGATACCGGCGGTATTTCCGGCGATGAGGAGGGCATCGACGCCAAAATGGCCGAGCAGTCACTGCTGGCCATTGAAGAAGCCGACCTGGTGTTTTTCCTGGTCGATGCCCGCGACGGCCTGTGCCCGGCCGACCAGCACATTGCCGAGCACCTGCGCCGTCGCGACAAGCGCACGCTGCTGGTAGTCAACAAGACCGACAACCTGGACGTGGAAATTGCCCGCGCCGAATTCAGCCCGCTGGCGGTCAGCGAGACCCTGGGCATCTCCGCCTCCCATGGCCGTGGTGTGCAGCAGCTGATGCAGTCGGCACTGGGCGATATCGAGCCCGAACCGGAAGAAGAGCCGGTAGAGCTGGCCGAAGGCGAAGAGCCGGTGCGCATCCCCGGCCCCAGCGAAAAGGACGGCATCAAGATTGCCATCATTGGCCGCCCCAATGTGGGCAAGTCGACGCTGGTCAACCGCATTCTCGGTGAAGAACGGGTGGTGGTCTACGACCAGCCCGGCACCACCCGCGACAGCATCTATATTCCCTTTGAGCGCGAAGAGCGCAAATACACCCTGATTGATACCGCTGGCGTGCGTCGTCGCGGCCGTATCCACGAAGACGTGGAAAAATTCTCGGTGGTGAAAACCCTGCAGGCGATCAAGGATGCCAACGTGGTGATCTTTGTGGTCGATGCCCGCGAAGGCATTGTCGAACACGACCTCAGCCTGCTCGGCTTTGCGCTGGAGTCCGGCAAGGCGCTGGTGATGGCGGTCAACAAGTGGGACGGCATGCAGCCGTCCGAACGCGATTACGTCAAGACCGAGCTGGAACGCCGGCTGTATTTCGTCAACTTTGCCGATATCCACTTTATTTCCGCCCTGCACGGCACCGGCGTCGGTCACCTGTATGGCTCGGTAGAGCAGGCCTTTACCTCGGCCATCACCCGCTGGCCGACCAGCAAGCTGACCAACATCCTGCTGGCCGCCGTGCAGGAGCACCAGCCGCCTATGATCAATGGCCGTCGCATCAAGCTGCGCTATGCCCACCTGGGCGGTGCCAACCCGCCGCTGATCGTTATTCACGGCAACCAGACTGACCATGTGCCCAAGGCTTATGTGCGCTACCTGGAAAACACCTACCGGCGCGTACTCAAGCTGGTCGGCACGCCGATCCGCATCGAATTCAAGGGCGGCGACAACCCCTACGCCGACAAGAAAAACACCCTGACCGAACGCCAGGTCAACAAGAAAAAACGCCTGATGGCACGCAAAAAAGAAATGGAATACCGCAAAAAGCGCAAGGCAAAATGATTGAACAGGCCGCAACAGGCCGGGAGGCATGCATGCCGCAACTCAAACCCCGTGATGACCTGCGGGTAGCGCTGGTACAGGCACCGGTCATCCGTTTTGATACCGACGCCAACCTGAAAAACTTCGACCGGCTGTTGCAGCAGGTGGACAACGCTGATCTGGTGCTGCTGCCGGAAATGTTCAATACCGGTTTCAGCATGGAGTCAGCCGAGCAGGCCGAAGCGGCGGACGGCCCCAGCACCCGCTGGCTGCAGCAGCAGGCGGCGCGTCTGAATGCGGTGGTATGCGGCACCCTGACCATCAAGGCCGGCGAAGGCGATTTTCGCAACCGGCTGGTGTGGGCACGACCCGATGGCAGCCTTGAGTATTACGACAAGCGCCACCTGTTTCGCATGGGCGGCGAACATACCCGCTTCCAGCCCGGCAACAAACAGCTGGTGGTCGAGCTCAAGGGCTGGCGCATCCGCCCGCTGATCTGCTACGACCTGCGCTTTCCGGTGTGGAGCCGCGATGCACAAAACACCGACCTGCTGTTCTATCTGGCCAGCTGGCCGCAGGTACGCCGCGACGCCTGGAGCCGCCTGCTGCCGGCCCGTGCCATTGAAAACCTGTGCTACGTGGCCGGCGTCAACCGTGTCGGTGAAGACCATAACGGCCTTGCCCACAGCGGCGACTCGCAGATGCTCGACTTTATGGGCAACAGCCTGTTGCACGTGCGCGACCAGACCGGTGTCTATCAGGTCACCCTCAACGCGGCAGCACTGGAACGCTTCAAGGAGCGTTTCCCTGTATGGATGGACGCCGACAGCTTCAGCCTGGACTGAATGCTGCGCTGCTCCTGTAGGAGCAGGCTCGCCCTGCGACCCGCACAGG
>CAZVDA010000028.1:9119-14294 GCA_964625365.1 uncultured Thiopseudomonas sp.
CCTGCACAAACGCCTGTACCCGCAGGACAGCTCCGCCCTCGCGGGGCAAGCCCGCTCGTACAGGTGGCGCTCCCGCAGGTGCGGGCCCTGCTCTTGTAGGAGCAGGCTCGCCCTGCGACCCGCACAGGCCTGCACAAACGCCTGTACCCGCAGGACAGCTCCGCCCTCGCGGGGCAAGCCCGCACAGGCCGGCACAAACGCCAATGCCCGTGGAACCGCTCCGCCCTCGCGGGACAAGCCCGCTCGTACAGAGACGATTTAGTGTGTTCTGCTTCCAATTACTTTTCAGCCATGCGAAAAATCATCCACATTGACGCCGACTGTTTTTATGCCGCAGTCGAAATGCGCGAAGATCCGGGCCTGTACGGCAAGCCGGTTGCGGTGGGCGGCAGTCCGCGTGCGCGTGGCGTGGTGGCTACCTGCAATTACGAGGCGCGTGGCTGGGGCGTGCACTCGGCCCTGCCCATGGCGCAGGCGCTCAAGCGCTGTCCCGACCTGATCGTGATCCCGCCGCGCATGGACCTGTACCGCCAGGTATCACAGCAGATCCACGCCATCCTGCAGGACTACAGCGACTGCATCGAGCCGCTGTCGCTTGACGAAGCCTTTCTGGATGTCACCGGCAGCGATGCCTGCCAGGGCAGTGCGACCCGGATGGCGCAGGAGATTCGCCGCCGCATCTGGCAGGAGCTGCGGCTTGTAGTGTCCGCAGGCGTGGCACCCAACAAGTTTCTGGCCAAGATCGCCTCGGACTGGCGCAAGCCCGACGGCCTGTTTGTCATCACGCCTGCCGAAGTGGACGCGTTTGTCCTGCAGCTGCCGGTCAGCAAACTGCATGGCGTGGGCAGGGTGACGGCGCAAAAGCTGGAACGCCTTGGCCTGCATGACTGCGCCACCCTGCGCGCTTACGACCGTCTGGAGCTGGTACGCCAGTTTGGCAAGTTTGGCGAGCGTCTGTGGCAACTGGCGCACGGCATTGACGAACGTCCGGTCGAGGCCAACAGCCGGCGGCAAAGCGTCAGCGTGGAAGAAACCTACCACCAGGATTTGCCCGATCTGGAGGCCTGTCTGGCACAGCTGCCGGCCCTCATGGCCAGCCTGCAGCGGCGCATGGCGCGGCTGGACGCGCATTACCGTATCGACCGCCCGCACGTCAAAATCAAGTTTCATGACTTTACCCAGACCACGCTGGAGCAGGCCGGTGCGTTGCTGAGCGAGCAACGTTTCGCCATGATGCTCGCCGCCGCCCATGCCCGCGGCAACAAGCCGGTACGCCTGCTCGGCATTGGCGTGCGTCTGCAAGACCTCAAGGGCCGCGCCGAGCAGCTGGAGCTGGATCTGGGGCAACTGCCCAGGCGTAGCTAATAGCTAATCAGGATCAACCCGCCGCCCGTGTACGGTCGAAGCCATGCGCCAGACCTGTTACCCTGCCGGCAACATCACCAGACAGGTTTTTGCCATGACCGATAACCCCCCATCCCGCCGGGCGCTTGCCATGGGCGCACTGGGTGTATCCCTGATTGCCTGCACCGCCGTGGCCATCATTGCGATTATCACCGATTACCCGCTTGTGGCCGCTACCGGTGCCGTGCTGGCCGTGGCCTCGCACCTGCTGCTGTGGCGGCTGCTCAATCAGGCCCACCGCGAGGCGGAGGGCGGGTAGTTGAACATGCTTCTGACCCTGCTGGACATCATTGTTCCTGTATTTGCGGTGACCGGTCTGGGCTACCTGTTTGCCCGCAAACGCCAGCCACCGCCGGCCATGGAATTTATCAATACCGCCAACGTGCAGCTGTTTTGTCCGGCACTGATTTTTTCGGCGCTGCTGGCTAACCCCTTTGATCCAGCCGCAGGCTGGGCGCTGGTTGCCGGCGGAGCTGCCATTATCCTGTTGCCCGGGCTGCTTTTGTGGTGTGTGGTGCCGGCGGGCATGCAGCGTTCCACCTTCCTGATGACCGGCATGTTCCGCAACACCGGCAACATGGGCATACCCCTGATGATGCTGGCGTATGGCCAGGGTGCACTGGGCGACATCATTGTGCTGTTTGTGCTGTCCAACACCCTGCATTTTTCGCTGAGCCTGTGGCTGGTTTCGCGCCAGCAGGGACGCTGGGCCTGGTTGCGCAACCCCAATGTGTGGGCGGCGGTGCTGGGGCTGGCCTGCGCCCGCTGGAGTAGCGGGTTGCCCGGTTTCTTGCTGACCACCATCGACATGCTGGGCCAGATCAGTATTCCGCTGATGCTGTTTAGCCTGGGCGTACGCATGGCCACGGCCCGTCTGCAAAACGTTGCCCTGGCGCTGCGTGTCAACCTGTTGTACCTGGCCACCGGCCTTGCAGCGGTGACACTGGTCGTCCAGCTGCTACCGCTCAACAGCCTGTGGATCAATCTGCTGGTGCTATCGGCGGCGCTGCCGCCGGCCGTCCTCAATTACCTGATCTGCGAGCAATACCGCACCGACACCGATACCGTGGCCAGCGTTGTGCTGCTGGGCAACCTGCTGTCCCTGCTGGTAATGCCGGTCGTCATTGCCTGGACACTGGCCGGCTAACTGCCCCGCCGGGGCGGGGCAGGCAGGGCGCTAGAGCTTCTGATACAGACCGGTAACGTTGCCGTCCTTGTCCAGGCTCAGCACTTCAAGGCTGCCGGGTTTTTCCGGGCCCATGCCGGGTGAGTTGAGCGGCATGCCCGGCAGGGCAATGCCGCGAATGTCGGGCCGTTCTTTTAGCATCCTGTTGATGGCGGCCACCGGCACATGGCCTTCAACCACGTAGCCGTCAATTTCGACCGTGTGGCAGCTGGCGGCCTTGTGGGTGCCCAGCGTGCGCTTGACCGGTGTCATGTCGGGGTGGTCTATGCGGGTGGTTTTGAAGCCGTTTTCATCAAGATAGTCGGCATAGGCGGTACAGCAGCCGCACCAGGGGTCTTTGTGCAGGGTTGCGGCGACTGGTCCGGCGGCTGCGACATGGGGGGTAAACGACATGGCGCTGGCCAGCAGTGCGCAGGAAAAAAAGGTACGCATGGTGTAATCCTCAAAAATTGTCGGGTAACAACGGGTCCGGTTAATGCTCCGGTATCAATGTTTGAGGTATGTGCGGGGAGGGGGTTTGAGAGGTGCGTAGACCAGCCCGGACTGGTAGGCCGGCGGTTCTGCGAAGCCCGTCTGACGAACTGGCCCGGCAGTGCTCACCAGGCCGTGATCGACAGCGCTACAGCTACTGCAGCCCTGGTGGGGCTGGATGCAGCAGTTGGCGGTATGTTGGTCGTCGGGGGGCGGGCAGTCTAGACAGGGAAGGGCTGCCGTATCGTTTGCCGGAGACAGGGCGGTTGCGGCCAGGAGCGGGCTACCGCTGGCAGCGAAGCCGGCGATCAGCAGGAGTTGCAGCAGAATCACGCGTAGCTGCCGGGCCATGGTCAGATATCCGTTGAGGGTTTCAGGTGGTCGATGATGGCGCATTCGGAGCGCTCATCGCCATGACAGTGATCAACCCAGCCGTGCAGCTCATCGCGCATGGCCTGCATTTGCGTGATCGTGTCGTCCAGTTCGTCGATATATTGCTGCACCAGTGCTTTGACATCGGCACTGTGGCGCTGCTCGTTTTGCCACAGGCTCAATAGCAGGCTGATGCGCTCTAGCGAGAAGCCCATATCGCGGGCGCGGCGGATAAATTGCAGGCGGCGGATGTCGTCGTCGCTGTAATAGCGATAGCCGGACTCGCTGCGCCGTACGGGCGGCAGCAGCCCGGTTTCTTCGTAGTAGCGAATCATCTTGCGGCTGATGCCGGAGGCTTCAGCGGCCTGGCCGATGGTGTAATCCATAAGAGTTATCGTCTGTTAAGTGTTAGGTAACTATCTAGGCTAATACAGCTTGTACCTTTCTCAAGCGCAGCGCATTGCTGACCACAAACACGCTGGACATGGCCATGGCACCTGCGGCAAACATCGGCGACAGCAACGTGCCGTTGACCGGGTAAAGAATACCGGCAGCCACCGGAATCAGCGCGGCGTTGTAGGCAAACGCCCAGAACAGGTTTTGCTTGATGTTGCGCAGCGTGCTGCGGGAGATTTGCAGCGCGTTGACTACGCCGGTGAGCTGGCCGGACATCAGCACCACGTCGGCGGCATCAATGGCAATGTCGGTACCGGTGCCAATGGCGATGCCGATATCGGCGCTGGCCAGAGCGGGTGCATCGTTGATGCCGTCGCCGACAAAGGCCAGTTTGCCGTATTTGGCTTGCAACTGTTGTACCGCTTCGACTTTCTGCGCCGGCATCACCTCGGCGACTACCTCGTCGATATCCAGCTGGTCGGCAATCGCCTGGGCAGTGTGCTGGTTGTCACCGCTGATCATCACCACTTTCAGACCCAGCTCATGCAGGGCGCGAATCGCAGCAGGTGTGCTGGCCTTGATTGGGTCGGCCACCGCCAGCATGGCGGCGAGCTGGCCGTCAATCGCCAGATACATTGGGGTTTTGCCTTGTTTGGCCAGTTGGGCGGCGGCTTCGGCAAAGGCGGAAATATCAATTTCCAGTTGCTGCATCAGACGGCTGGAGCCGGCATGCAGTTGCTGGCCATCGACAGTACCGCGCACGCCCAGACCGGTTAGCGAATCAAACTCGCTGACCGGCAACAATGGCAGTTGCTGGTCTTCGGCAGCGGCCACAATGGCACGCGACACCGGGTGACTGGATGAGTGTTCCAGTGATGCCTGCAATTGCAGGGCGCGTTTTTCATCCACGCCAGCGGCCACTACAAAGTCGGTCAGCAGCGGACGGCCTTCGGTCAAGGTGCCGGTTTTGTCCACGGCCACTACCTTGGCATCTTGTAAGCCTTGCAGCGCGGTGCCCTGGCGGAATAGCACGCCCAGTTGCGCGGCGCGACCGGTGCCGACCATGATAGACGTTGGCGTGGCCAGCCCCATGGCGCAGGGGCAGGCGATAATCAGTACCGCCACGGCGTTGACCAGTGCCAGCGTCAGTGCGGGTGATGGTCCAAAAATAACCCAGACTAAAAAGGTCAGAGCGGCAGCGGCCATTACCGCCGGCACAAACCATGCGGTAATCTGATTAACCAGATTCTGAATCGGCAGGCGGCTGCCCTGCGCCTGCTCCACCAGGCGGATGATTTGTGCCAGCAAGGTATCGCCACCGATTTTCTGCACTTCCATGCGCAGCA
>CAZVDA010000029.1:0-14051 GCA_964625365.1 uncultured Thiopseudomonas sp.
CATCCATGGCGGCACAGCCCTGCTCCACCTGTGCATCGCATCCGCTCCTGATTACGTGCAAGTGGCAGGATATGAATGCTTTATCTGTGACCTGGTAGTGGCAGTTAGTTACAAACATGAAAGAAGCAAATATATAGATGATGGCACGGGGTTTGTGGCAACAACGGAAGGTGGGTACAGCAGGGCCTTAGCCGCCATGGATGGCGGCTTGGAGCTTACAGGGATGTACTTGCAGCGTCCCTGCGGTGCCTGTGCCCCACTGATGCGAACATCAGGCGCACGTTGCGTAATTCCACACCCCAGTCCTGCCCACACCAATCCAAAAACAAAAATCAACCAACAAACAACGCCCTAACCCGCTCCAGGTCTTCAGGGGTATCCACCCCCGCCGGCGGCGTTTCAATGGCGTCGGCGACATGGATTTCCTCGCCATGCCAGAGCGCACGCAGTTGTTCCAGACACTCGGTCTGTTCCAGCCAGCACGGGCCCCACTCGACAAATTGGTGCAAAAAACCGGCCCGGTAGGCATAGATGCCGATATGGCGACGGAAAGGTACGCCATCCGGCAGCTCGTCGGGCCGGGCGACAAAGGCATCGCGGGCCCAGGGCAGCGGGGCACGGCTGAAGGTCAGCGCCAGACCGTTGCTGTCACTGAGCACCTTGACCACGTTGTTGTTCATCAGCGTAGCCATGTCTTCAATCGGCTCGGCCAGCGTGGCCATGGCGGCTTCAGGATGGGCGGCCAGGTTGGTAGCCACCTGATTGATCACCGCCGGTGGAATCAGCGGTTCATCACCCTGCACGTTGACCACAATGGCATCGTCCGGCCAGCCCATGATGGACGCCACTTCCGCCAGCCGGTCGGTACCGGATTCGTGATCGTCACGGGTCATCACCACCTGGGCACCAAAGCCCTTGCACACATCGAAGATGCGAGTGTCATCGGTGGCAATCACCAGATGCTCGGCACCGCTGTTTTGCGCCTGTTGCCACACCCGCTGGATCATCGGCTGGCCGGCAATGTCCTGCAACGGCTTGCCGGGAAAACGGCTGGAGGCATAACGGGCCGGAATCACCACATAAAAAGGCTGCTGCATGATTATTTATCCAGACGCTCGTCGGTGGTCAGGGTCCGCGCCTGGCTTTCCAGCATCACCGGAATGCCGTCACGCACCGGAAACGCCAGGCCGTCGGCCTTGCAAATCAGCTCGTTAGCGTCCTTGTCGTACTGCACCGCGCTCTTGCACAGCGGGCAAGCCAGAATATCCAGCAGTTTGGGGTCAAGCATTGTTCACCTCGGTGTGTATGTCGGTTGGGCCGGCCAGCAGCTGCGTCAGGCGCACATCCAGCCAGTCCACAAAAGCCGGCGATGGCCGGGCGGCCACTTTCAGGTACCAGGCATGCGCCGGCGCAAATGACCGGCATTTTACCGCATCTTTCTCGGTCATCAGCAGCGGCAGCCCGTCATTGAACTGCAAATCGTCCGGGCCAAACTGTGCATGATCGGCAAAGGCATGGCCCTGCGGCTGCCAGCCCAGTTCGGCCAGGGTGTTAAAAAAGCGTTGCGGGTTGCCAATACCGGCGATGGCGTGCATGGCCTGGCCCGCCGCAAAGTGCTCCAGCGGGGCGCTCTGGCCGGTTGCCACCTGCACCAGCTCCACCGGCTGCAAATACATGGCATAGCCCTGCGGGCTATCATCCCGGGCACCATTGACCAGCACCGCATCCACCGATTCCAGCCGCTGCGCAGGCTCGCGCAACGGGCCGGCGGGCAAACAACGGCCATTGCCCAGGCCACGGGCGGCGTCGATCAGCACCAGCTCCAGATCCCGCTGCATACGGTAATGCTGCAGGCCGTCATCACACAGAATCAGGTCCGGCTGTTCCTGTGCACATAGCAGCTTAATCGCCCGGGGTCGCTGCGGATCAATCACCACCGGCACCCCGGTACGCCGCACCAGCAGAGAAGGCTCGTCCCCCACCACAGCGGCATCATCACCCGCCCGTACCCGCCAGGGCCACTGCGGCGGCTGACCGCCATAACCCCGGCTGACCACGCCCACCTTCAGGCCGCGGGCGCGGCAGTGTTCGATCAGCCACAAAATCAGCGGCGTCTTGCCGGTGCCGCCCACGGTAATATTGCCCACCACGATCACCGGAACCGGTGCGCGATAACTGTCCAGCTTGCCGGTTAAAAAGTCATTGCGCTTGCGCTGCACCACGGCACGATAGAGTTTTTCCAGCGGCCATAACGCAACAAGCCCGGCATGCCCCGCATACCAGGCTTGTACCAGCCGCTCGCCAAACTTCACGGGCCGTCCTGCGTCTCGACCGTAGTAATGCGCAGTTGCACAAAGCCCAGCTTGGATGCCGCATCCATCGCGGTGACTACCGCCTGGTGCGGCGCCTTGCCATCGGCACTGAGGGTGACCGGAATATCCTTCTGGCCAGCCGAGGCCTCGATCATCGCCCCCATAAGGGCATTAAGGTCGCTGCTGGCCAGCGGTTTGCCATTGACCGCATAACGGCCATCCTGGCCAACCAGGATTTCCAGCGGCTGGTTGAAGCGCTCTTCCACAGGCGTGCCGGTAACGGCTTCGGGAAGGTCAACCTTGAGCTGGGTTTCACGGGTAAAGGTGGTGGTCACCACAAAAAACAGCAGCAGGATGAACACCACGTCAATCAGCGGGGCCAGGTTGATATCGACCGGCTCCCGCGCCTTGCGGGGAAATTTCACGCCTTGCCCTCGTTCAGTTCAACCGTGCGGTCGCCCTGCACGGCTTCAACCAGCTTGATGGCTTCCTGCTCCATGCCGACCACCAGCTCGTCCACACGGCGCTGCAGAAAACGGTGAAAAAACAGCGCGGGAATGGCCACAATCAGGCCGGCTGCCGTCGTGATCAGTGCCTTGGCAATACCGCCAGCCAGTTGCGGCGCATTGGCCATGCCCGAGCCCATAAAGGCGCTAAAAATCTCGATCATGCCCAGCACCGTGCCCAGCAGGCCCAGCAGCGGGGTAATGGCAGCAATGGTGCCCAGCGGGGTCAGGAAGCGCTCCAGCTCGGTGACCACCTTGCTGCCGGTTTCCTGGATGCTTTCCTTCATGATGTCGCGGCCATGACGCGAATTGGCCAGACCGGCGGCCAGAATCTGGCCCAGCGGCGAGCCTTCGCGCAGCTCGCGCAACCGGTTGGCGTCCAGCTCGCGGGCCTGCACCCAGCGCCAGGCCTGGCCCAGCAGGTGCGGCGGGCTGATACGGGCTGCACGCAGCGTCCACAGGCGTTCGGCGACAATGGCCACCGCAATGATCGAACAGGCAATAATCGGCGCCATGATCCAGCCGCCGGATTTAATCAGTTCCCACACAACAGGCTTCCTTTTTAAAAAATAAGGGCAACTCTACCACAAGGCCGGCCTCTGCCGACCAGAATTATGTCGCATTTCAACGCCAAAAAGCCGACTCCTGCCCCATCGTCCACAGCGGCTGCCGTGCGCCCAGCTCAATATGCATGGCCTTGTCCCGTGCCGTGTCATACAGACGGATACCGTTATGGGCCAGACGCGCCAGCACCAGCGGATGCGGGTGGCCATAACTGTTGTAGCGGCCGCGGGACACCAGCACGCTGTGCGGCTGCAGCTGCTGCAGCCAGAACTGCGCCGTCGAAGTTCGGCTGCCATGATGGCCGGCCACCAGCCAGTCCACGCCCAGCCCCGGCCAGGCCTGCAATAAAGCCCGCTCGCCGGCGATATCCAGATCACCCGTGACCAGAAACCGCTCACCGGACGCTTCGACCAGCAGCACGCAGGACGCCGCATTGCCACTCTTTGCATCCGGCCATTGCCACTGCCAAAAGTGCACACCATCCCATTGCCAGCTGTGTTCAATGCAGGGCTGTGCCTGCCAGTGGCGGTGACGGTGCGGCTCGCCACTGACCAGCCGGCCCACGCTGACCGCCTTCATTACTGCACCGGCACCTCCGGCATGATCGGCATCGGCATGCGACAGAATCAGCCGGTCCAGATGCCGGATACCCTCGCCCCTTAAAAACGGCACCACCTGGCTTTCACCGGCATCCATGCCGCCCATGGCCGGGCCGGCATCGTAAGCCAGCACATGGCCGGCGGTTTGCACAATAATGGCCTGCCCCTGCCCCACATCCAGCATCCAGATACGCGCCTGGCCAACCGGCACATGCACACGCGGCGGCGGCCACAACAAGGGCGTCAGCAACAGCAACGGCAGCCAGAGCGGCCGCAACACCGCCGGCAACAGCAGCAGCCACACCGCCACGGCGGCCAGTACCAGTATCCACGGAGCCGGCAGTGCCGCCTGCCAGGCCGGCCAGCCCAGCACCATGGCATCCAGCAGTTGCCACAGTCCCTGTAACGAATCTGCCGCCAGCTGCAACAGCGGCGACGACAGTGCCGGCCAGGGCAACAGCAGCAAACCCGACAGCACCAACGGCAACATCCAGAAACTGACAAAGGGCACCGCCACGGCATTGGCCAGCGGCCCCACCCAGCTGACCGGCAGACCGGTCGCCAGCAGCAGGGGCACCAGGCCGATGCCCGCCGCCCATTGCGCCCGTATCAGGATTTGCCACCAGCGCCAGCGCCCAAGCCGCCCTGCAAACACCAGCGCCAGCACTGCCACCGCCGCAAACGACAGCCAGAAACCCGGCTGCAGCATCACCAGCGGGTCCAGCAGTACCACCAACGCCAGGGCCAGCAACCAGGGCGTCCAGCTGGCCAGACTGCGATAGCGCAACCGCCAGACCAGCACCACCGTTACCATGATCAACGCCCGCTGCACCGGCACCCCTAGCCCGGACACCACGCCATAAGCATAGGCACTACCCAGCGCCAGACCACAGGCCGCCGGCAACCAGGGTATCCACCGTGGCCACCCCCCCAGGCGCACCAGCAACACCACCAGCCCGTAAGCCAGCCCGGCCACCAGACTCACATGCTGTCCGGAAATGACAAATAGATGCACCGTGCCCGAGTCCTGCAGGGTCTGCCATTGCGGGCGGGAAATCGCCGAACCATCCCCAACCGCCAGCGCCAGCACGCCACCGGCAGCCGGGTGCCCGTCCATGGCCTGCAGCAGCCGGCTGCGCACCTGTTCGCGCCAGGCGGCAAAGCCGCTGCCTTCCTGCAGTTTTTCGCCCGCCTTGACCGATCCCGTGGCACCCAGCCGTCGCGCACTGAGCCACTGGACATAATCAAAGCCATGGGGATTGAGCAGCCTGTCGGGCTGCCTGAGAAACACCGCCAGCCGCCAGTGTTCACCGGCACGTACATCCGGCGGATTACGCCAGGAAACCCGTATATGTGGCGGCACAGACCCGCGCCGTGACACGGCCTCTGCCAGCTCGAAACGAACCAGCGTCTGCCCAGTACCGTCTGTTTGCCATTGCGGCAAACCGGCCACCCGTCCCTGCAGCCAGATGATCCGGCCATCAAGTGCGGGCTCTAGACGTTGGTCGAGCATGCTTTGCGCTTGCCAAGCCGACCAGCACAAGCCTAGCATGGCCACCGCCAGCAGCAACGCGGGTCGCCTGCGGGTTAGCGACAACAACAATGCTGCCGTAACCAGTATGCCCGACACCCACAGGGCAGGGACCACCGGCAAAAAACGCAACGCCAGCACGCCCAGGGCAAACATCAGCGCATACATACCCATAAGCTACCTCCCTGTAGCCAGACGCCGGCCATACCCTGGCTGTCAGAAAACGACAGTCGGCACCTGAAAAAATTTCGTTACATGTTGCCACAGATTCCAGAGGCCGCAACATGCATAATGCCCAGATTCAATCAGCCGAGTACCACAATGCCGCGCGAGCTTTTCAAACGTTACATGCCCGATCCGGACAGCATCAAGCGCAACAAGTCGCTGCGTTTTCTGGGCAGCCTGCTTCACAACAGCAACCTGTGGCAGCTCAACCGTCACTCCATTGCCCGTGCGGTCGGCGTCGGCCTGTTCTGGGCCATGATTCCCATACCCATGCAAATGCTGGCTGCCGCGCTGGTGGCCATTCCCCTGCGTGCCAACCTGCCGCTGTCCATCGGACTGGTCTGGCTGACCAATCCGGTCACCATGCCGCCCATCTTTTATGCCAATTACAAGCTGGGCTCCTGGCTGCTGGGCACACCCGCCGTGCAGATGCCGGATAAGCTGTCGCTGCAGTGGCTCATGGAAATCACCACCACCCACTGGCAACCGCTGTATGCCGGTTCACTGTTTGCAGGCATTGTCCTTGCCACCACCGGCTACTTTGCCACCCTGCTCTACTGGCGCTGGTGGGTGTCACGCAACTGGCGCCGCCGCCAGCAAAACCGCACACCGGCACATAAATAGCAGCCGCCTAGTGTTCCGGTGACAGCGCATCCAGCTGTTGCTGGCGGTCATTGAGCACATCACGGGCCTGGCGGGCATCTTCCAGCACTTTTCCTGCCCGTTCAACGTATTGCAGCCCCGGCAAGGTCACTTCAGTCCGCCCTGTTGCAACCCCTGCCGGGTTGGCCACGGACGAGCTCTGGATAATATTGGTATTCGGATTGACCACGCCCTGCTGCGCCTCAACGCCCTGCGGTGGCTGATCAGACAAATTCCACACGCCTTTGTCGTCCTGCCATTTGTAATAGACGGTTTTTTCAGCCGGTTTGGCCGGCAGGCCCGGCACCTTTTGCCGGGCAGACGGAAACAGCAGGTAGGCCGCTGCCAGCAACAGGGCCACAAAAATCAATCGATGCTTCTTCATAGCGGAAACTCCTTGCAGTATGCATAGGCCCATACGCAAAAACCCCGTCCTGCAAGACGGGGTTTTCACTCAGGCAGGTCTTTACACCCGGCCTGTTACAGCAGCGAACGGCCTTTGCTGGCAGCAATGCGCAGGCGCAGGGCGTTGAGCTTGATGAAGCCGTCGGCATCGCGATGATCGTAGGCACCGGCATCGTCTTCAAAGGTGGCTACAGCGGTGTCGAACAGGGTGTCGTCGGACTTGCGGCCAACTACCATGATGTTGCCCTTGTACAGCTTCAGGCGGACTACGCCATTAACGCACTCTTGGGACGCATCAATCATCTGTTGCAGCATGTGGCGCTCGGGGCTCCACCAGTAGCCGTTGTAAATCATGGAGGCGTATTTGGGCATCAGCTCGTCTTTCAGGTGCGCTACTTCACGATCCAGAGTGATGGACTCGATGGCACGGTGCGCCTTGAGCATGATGGTGCCGCCGGGGGTTTCGTAGCAGCCACGGGCTTTCATGCCCACGTAGCGGTTTTCCACGATGTCGATACGGCCAATGCCGTTGTCGCCACCCACCTTGTTCAGGTAGGTCAGCACTTGCGCCGGTGTCATGTCCTGACCGCCGATGGCCACGATGTCGCCCTTGCGGTAGGTCAGTTCCAGATAGGTCGGGGTGTCCGGGGCTTTCTCGGGAGAAACGCTCCAGCGCCACATGTCTTCTTCGTGCTCGGCCCAGGTGTCTTCCAGCACGCCGCCTTCATAGGAGATGTGCAGCAGGTTGGCATCCATGGAGTACGGTGATTTTTTACCGTGACGGTCGATCTGGATGTTGTGCTTCTCGGCGTAAGCCAGCAGTTTTTCGCGGGACATCAGATCCCACTCGCGCCATGGGGCGATGACTTTTACGCCCGGCTTGAGCGCATAGGCACCCAGCTCGAAGCGCACCTGGTCGTTACCCTTGCCGGTAGCGCCGTGGGAAATGGCATCCGCGCCGGTTTCGTTGGCGATTTCAATCAAACGCTTGGCGATTAACGGGCGGGCAATCGAGGTGCCCAGCAGATATTCGCCTTCGTAGATGGTGTTGGCGCGGAACATCGGGAACACGAAGTCGCGCACAAATTCTTCGCGCAGGTCGTCGATGTAGATTTCTTTCACGCCCATGGCCTGTGCCTTGGCGCGTGCCGGCTCTACTTCTTCGCCCTGACCCAGGTCAGCGGTGAAGGTGACGATTTCGCACTGGTATTCATCTTGCAGCCATTTAAGGATGACTGAGGTATCCAGACCACCGGAATAGGCCAGAACCACCTTTTTTACATCGGACATGCATTGACTCCTGGGAGGGCACAAACAAAGGGCGCATTCTAGCGCCGAATGCGGCAAATTTACAGAGGCCAGAGCGGCCAATCCTTGCTACAGCCCCAATCCTGCCCTGCTTTTTTTGCCGACTTGACGCGCGGCAGGTACACTGGCAGCCCCCGCACAACCGGTAAACGTTCATGGGTATTTCCCGTCTTGTCATTCTTGCCCTGCTGGCGCTGGCCGGCTGGTGGCTCTGGAAAAAAACACAAGCCCTGGCCAGCACCCGCACAGGCCGTGACGAACCAGAAACCACCGCCATGGTCTGTTGCCAGCACTGCCAGCTGCACCTGCCACAGCCGGATGCTGTTCAGCACCAGAACCGCTGGTACTGCTGCCAGGCCCATGCCCAGGCCGGTCCGCAACGTCCATGAACAACAGCGAATTTGCCCTGCTGGGCAGAGCCGGCCAGCGCGTGCTGCGCCTGTACCACCTGTACCGCCTGCTGATCGGCCTGGCGCTGGTTCTGCTGCTGTCCACCAACTTTGAAAGCCAGCTGTTCAACCTGGCCCACACCCAGCTGTTTTCTTTCGGCAGCTGGGCCTACCTGATATTCAACACGCTGGTCATTCTGGCCATGCCCCGCGCCGAGCGCCTGCTGCCACTGTTTGCCCTGGCCCTGACCGACGTGCTGTCGCTCAGCCTGCTGTATTACGCCGCCGGCGGCACGCCCAGCGGCATCGGCAACCTGATCGTAGTCGCAGTGGCCCTGGCCAATATCCTGCTATACCGCAATATCGGCCTGGTCATCGCCGCTACCGGCGCTGCCGGCATCATCTACCTGACCTTTTACCTGAGCCTGAGCCACCACGAAGCCACCAACCAGTTCATGCAGGCCGGCGTGCTGGGCATGCTCTGCTTTGCCGCCGCGCTGGGCGTGCAGGCACTCAGCCGCAAACTGGTCACCAGCGAACAACTGCTGCAGCAACAGGCGTCCACGGTAGCCAACCTTGAAGCGCTCAACGCGGCCATCATCGAACGCATGCGCACCGGTATTCTCGTGCTGGACAAGGATTTTCGCATACTGCAATTCAACCAGGCCGCACTCAACATGCTGGAAAGCCGCGACCTGTCCAACATCCTGCTGCGCGACTATTATCCCGCGCTAATCCAGGCCTACGAACACTGGCAAAAAAACCCGGCCATTACCCCGCCGTCCCTGCAGTTTTCCGCACAAAGCCCGCAAATGCAGCCCGGTTTTGTCATCCACCGCATGGCGCGCGAAACCCAGCTGCTGGTGTTTCTGGAAGACACCCGCTATTACAACCAGCAAGCCCAGCAACTCAAGCTGGCCTCGCTCGGACGGCTGGCCGCCGGCATTGCCCATGAAATCCGCAACCCGCTGGGCGCCATCAGCCACGCCGCCCAGCTACTGGGCGAATCGGAAACCCTCGACCGCGCCGACCAGCGCCTGAGCCAGATCATCCAGGAACAAAGCCACCGGCTTAACCATGTGATTGAAAACGTACTGCAACTCTCGCGCCAGCAAAAGCCCGAGCCCCAGCTACTGGACCTCAAATACTGGGTACACCGCTACACCAACGCCTACCGCGAAAGCAGCCAGCCCGGCCACATTCTCAAGCTGCAGGTCAGCGGCAACCACCTCAATACCCGCATGGACCCTTACCAGCTCAACCAGATTCTCGACAACCTGGTAGGCAACGCCATGCGCCATACCACTAGTCGCGACGGCAAGCGCATTGTCGAGCTGTCCCTGTTTCGCCACCCCAGCCTGCTGCTGCCGGTGCTGGAAGTGCGCGATTACGGCCCCGGCGTACCGGCAGACGAGCAGGATGCGCTGTTCGAGCCGTTCTATACCACCGAAAAACAGGGTACCGGGCTGGGTTTGTATATTTCCCGCGAGCTGTGCGAAGGTAACCAGGCGCGTCTTGACTACATCGACCAGCCCGGTGGTGGCTGCTTCCGCATTACCTTTGCCCACCCGAAAAGCTTTGGTTTACAAAAATGAACACCCAATCCGTCCTGATCATTGATGACGAGTCCGACATCCGCGAGCTGCTCGAAATCACCCTGATGCGCATGGGGCTGGAAACAACCAGCGCCAGCAACGCCACCGAAGCCTATGCCGCGCTGGAACTGCAGCCCTACGACCTGTGCCTGACCGACATGCGCCTACCCGACGGCAACGGGCTGGACATCATTGAATACGCCCAGCGCAACTTTCCGCGCATGCCCATCGCCATGATCACCGCCTACGGCTGCATCGAAACCGCCACCCGTGCCCTCAAGGCCGGCGCCTTCGACTTCATCACCAAGCCCATGGACCTCAAGCGCCTGCGCGAACTGGTACAAAACGCCCTGCAGCAATCCGCCAGCAGCGCACCCGCCGCACAGGACGAAGGCCCGCTGGTCGGCCAGTCGCGCTCCATGCAGTTGCTGCGCCAGCAAATCCACAAGCTGGCACACAGCCAGGCCCCCGTACACATCAGCGGCGAATCCGGCACCGGCAAGGAAGTGGTAGCCCGTGAAATCCACCGCCTGGGCAACCGTTCCAGCCAGCCTTTTGTGCCAGTCAACTGTGGAGCCATTCCGGCCGAACTGATGGAAAGCGAGTTTTTCGGCCATAAAAAAGGCAGCTTCACCGGTGCCCACGACAACAAGCCCGGCCTGTTCCAGGCCGCCCATGGCGGCAGTCTGTTTCTCGACGAAGTGGCCGACCTGCCGCTGCACATGCAGGTCAAGCTGCTGCGTGCACTGCAGGAAAAAAGTATCCGTCCGGTGGGCAGCCAGCAGGAATACCCGGTGGATGTCCGCATTCTTAGCGCCACGCACAAGGATCTGGCCGCCGAAGTTGCCTCCGGCCGCTTCCGCCAGGACCTTTACTACCGGCTCAACGTCATCGAGGTTCGCGTGCCCGCCCTGCGCGAGCGCGGTGACGACATCATCCAGCTCGCCCGGCTGTTTTTGCAGCGACTGTGCCAGGGCCAGCCAGCGGTACAACTCAGCCAGGCCGCGCTGGACAAACTGTGCCAGCACAGCTTTCCGGGCAACGTGCGCGAACTGGAAAACCTGCTCGAGCGGGCCTACACCCTGTGCGAGCACAGCCTGATCCAGCCCACCGACCTGCAGCTGCAAGTGGTCGCCAGCACATCCCCGGCACCCACGGCGGCAGCCGGTTTCACCGATACTGTCACGACAGGCCTGCCACGCGCCGAACAGCTGGTGCAGGTCGAGCGCAGCCTGATAAACCGCGTATTGCAACAGGTACAGGGCGACCAGGACGCAGCCGCCAGACAACTGGGCCTGAGCCTGCGCTCGCTGCGCTACCGCATGAAAACCCTGGGCATCAATTAAGGAGCCGGCATGGCACGCCATGATTTTCGCTACACCCTGTTCAACCCGCAACACACACTGACCGAATGCCGCCCGCTGGCTCCCGGCCGCTATCAGGTCACCGGCAACGGCGGCCACATCCAGCCCGGCGACACCCTGGTAGTCAGCCTGAAAGGCAGCAAAGACCTGAGCATGGAGCTGGCGGTTAAAAGCGTGCGCCACCTGATCAACCCGCCCGGCCAGTGGACCGCCACCGCCAGCGGGCCGGCCTTCAAGGAGCTGGCCATCCACAACTGGCAGGTGCAGTGCGACAGCTGTGGTGTCCAGCTACAACTGGAATTTGCGGTGGACGCCAGTCTGGGCAAAGCCGCCGAAGTACCGGCCGCCGAGGCCCGCCTGCAAGAACTCGGCTGGATCAACCGCGACGGTCGCCACCTGTGCCGCTCGTGCAAACACAGCGAGGCCTGACATGCGCCTGGTTCTTATAGCCAGCCTGGCGCTGCTGACCAGCGCCTGCCAGCTGTTGCCCGACAGTAAAAACGCCCTGAAAACCGGCCAGCACTACCGGGTGGAATGGATTGGCGAGCGGCCACTGATTGACCGCAGCTATCTCAGCCTGACGCTGGGCCAGGACGGCAAAGCCTTTGGCCATGCCGGCTGCAATCGCTGGTTTGGCGACTACCTGCGTGTCGGCAACAGCCTCAGCATCGAACGCATTGCCACCACCCGCAAACGCTGCGCCCCGTCGCTGATGGAACAGGAAAACCGCTATCTGGCCGCCCTGCCCGAGGTGGTGCGCTGGGACTTTTCCGACACCGGCCAGCTGCAGCTGTGGCCGGCCAGTGGTGCCGCCATCCGCCTGTGGGCCGAACCGGCACCCGCCGACGAACTGGAGTAACCCATGACCAACAACCTGGCCAGCCTGCTGGAATTTTTGCAGGCATCCCCCACCCCCTTTCACGCCACTGCCGAACTGGCCCGCCGCCTGCAGGCCGCAGGCTTTGAGGCGCTGGACGAGCGCGCGCCCTGGCAACTGCACAGCGGCGGTCGCTACTACGTGACCCGCAACGATTCCTCGATCATTGCCTGGATCATGGGCCAGCAGGAGCTGGTCAACAACGGCCTGCGCCTGATTGGTGCACACACCGACAGCCCCTGCCTCAAGGTCAAGCCCCAGCCGGAACTGGAAAAAAAGGGCTACTGGCAACTGGGTGTCGAAGTCTACGGCGGCGCGCTGCTGTCGCCCTGGTTTGACCGCGACCTGTCACTGGCCGGCCGGGTCACCTACAGCCAGAATGGCCAGCTGCATAGCAAGCTGGTCAATTTTCAGGCTCCCATTGCCGTCATCCCCAGCCTGGCCATCCACCTTAACCGTGAGGCCAACAAGGGCTGGGAAATCAACCGCCAGACCGAGCTGCCGCCAGTGCTGGGCCAGCTCAATGACGACACCCACCAGGATCTGCGCGCCCTGCTGGCCATGCAGCTGCATAACGAACATGGTCTGAACAGCGTGCAGGTGCTGGACTACGAGCTGTGCTTTTACGACACCCAGCCGCCAGCGCTGATTGGCCTGCAACAGGACTTTATTGCCAGCGCCCGGCTCGACAACCTGCTGTCCTGCCATGCCGGCCTGCAGGCGCTGCTCAATGCCAACGACCAGCACGCCTGTGTGCTGGTGTGTACCGACCACGAAGAAGTCGGCTCGGCCTCGGCCTGTGGTGCCGACGGCCCCTTTCTGGAGCAGGTGCTGCGTCGCGTAGTCAACGGCAGCGAAGAAGACTTCACCCGCGCCATCCAGCACTCGCTGCTGATCTCCGCCGACAACGCCCACGGCGTCCACCCCAACTACGCCGACAAGCACGACGGCAACCACGGCCCGCTGCTTAACCAGGGGCCGGTGATCAAGGTCAACAGCAACCAGCGCTACGCCACCAGTAGCGAAACCGCCGGCCTGTTCCGCCACCTGTGCCAACAAGCCGGCGTACCGGTGCAGAGCTTTGTCACCCGCAGCGATATGGGCTGTGGCTCCACCATCGGCCCCATCACCGCCAGCCAGCTGGGCGTGCCCACCATCGACATCGGCGTGCCCACCTTTGCCATGCACTCCATCCGCGAACTGGCCGGCAGCCGGGATGTGGACTATCTGGTCAAGGCGCTGACGGCGTTTTATAACCAGGACTGAGCAAGCAAGCGACACTTAACCGGTGGTGCCCTGCGGTAACAACCATTAAGGCCTGTAACCGCACAGGGCACCCCGTTAAGCAGCCCATAAATGGGCACGCCACAGACACAAAAAACCCGGCAACCAGTGCCGGGCTTTTATTCGCTTGTCGCTATCAGTTGCCGTAAACCGGGAACTGGGCGCACACGGCTTTCACCTTCTCGCGCACGGCCGCTTCAACGGCTTCGTCGCCCAGGTTGTCGAGGATGTCGCACATCCAGCCAGCCAGGTCACGGCACTGCTCTTCCTTGAAGCCACGGGTCGTTACCGCCGGCGTACCAACACGGATACCGGAAGTTACAAACGGTGAACGCGGATCGTTCGGCACCGAGTTTTTGTTCACGGTGATGAATGCACGACCCAGCGCAGCATCAGCATCCTTACCGGTGATGTCCTGCTTGATCAGCGACACCAGGAACAGGTGGTTGT
>CAZVDA010000030.1:0-14047 GCA_964625365.1 uncultured Thiopseudomonas sp.
TAAAACCTATAGCGGGACAGTCTGTCCCGCATGAATCACCGGAGTGTAGCCATGAATAACCGTCCTTATCCGCATCTGTTGCAGCCCCTTGATCTGGGCTTTGTCACCCTTAAAAACCGTGTACTCATGGGGTCCATGCATACGGGGCTGGAAGAGCGCCCGGGCGGCTTTGAGCGCATGGCTGCCTATTTTGTCGAGCGCGCGCGTGGCGGCGTGGGCCTGATGGTTACCGGCGGCATTGCGCCCAACGAGGAAGGCGCGGTTTACAAGGGCGCGGCGCGGCTGACTACCGAGGCAGAAGCTGCGCAACACCGTATTGTCACTGATGCCGTGCATGAGGCCGGTGGCAAAATCTGCATGCAGATCCTGCATGCCGGCCGCTATGCCTTCAGCCCCGACCAGGTGGCACCCAGCGCAGTGCAGGCACCGATCAACCCGTTTCGCCCCAGGGCGCTGGATGCTGCCGGGGTCGAACAGCAGATTGCCGACTTTGTGCGCTGCGCACAGCTGGCACAACAGGCCGGCTATGACGGCGTGGAAATCATGGGCTCGGAAGGCTATTTCATTAACCAGTTTCTGGTTAGCCGTACCAACCACCGGGATGATGAGTGGGGCGGAGCCTTTGCCAACCGTATGCGTCTGCCGGTAGACATTGTGCGCCGGGTACGCGAGGCGGTGGGCGCGCAGTTCATTATTATCTACCGCCTGTCCATGCTGGATCTGGTTGAGGACGGCAGCAACTGGGACGAGGTGGTACAGCTGGCCAAGGCCGTCGAGGCGGCCGGTGCCACTATTATCAATACCGGTATCGGCTGGCACGAGGCGCGTATTCCCACGATTGCCACCCGCGTGCCGCGCGGTGCCTTTGTCAGCGTTACTGCCAGACTCAAGGGCGAGGTGGGCATTCCGCTGGTCGCCACCAACCGCATCAATACGCCGGAAATGGCCGAACAGGCGGTGGCCAGCGGGGCTGCCGATATGGTGTCGATGGCGCGGCCCTTTTTGGCCGACCCCGAGTTCGTCAACAAGGCGGCAGCCGGTCAGGCGCAGCTGATCAACACCTGTATTGCCTGCAACCAGGCCTGTCTCGACCATACCTTTGGCGGCAAGCTGACCAGCTGCCTGGTCAATCCGCGTGCCTGTCATGAAACCGAGCTGCAGTACCTGTCGGTCATCGAACCGAAAAAAGTGGCGGTGATCGGTGCCGGCCCTGCCGGACTGGCGGCGGCAACGGTGGCAGCGCAACGCGGACACCGGGTTACGCTGTTTGATGCCGGCAGTGAAATCGGCGGGCAGTTCAATGTGGCCAAACGCATCCCGGGCAAAGAAGAGTTTTATGAAACACTGCGTTACTTCGGCAACCTGATTGAGCAAACCGGCGTGCAGCTGCAGCTCAATACCCGCGTCAGTGCACAGGATATTATCGACGGCGGCTATGACGAGGTGCTGCTGGCCACCGGCATTGTGCCGCGCACGCCGGATATTCCCGGCATTGATCACCCGAAAGTGCTCAGCTACCTGCAGGCCATTGCCGGCCACGAGCAGGTAGGTGGGCGTGTGGCGGTGGTGGGGGCCGGCGGGATCGGCTTTGATGTATCCGAGCTGCTGACCCATAGCGGTGAATCGACCAGTCTCAATGTGCAGAAGTTCTGGCAGGAATGGGGCATAGATACCGGCCTGGCTGCCCGTGGCGGGGTGGCTGGTGTGGAGCCCGAGTTTGAGGCTAGCCCGCGTCAGGTCTATCTGTTGCAGCGCAAGGCCAGCAAGGTGGGGGCAGGGCTGGGCAAGACTACCGGCTGGATTCACCGCGCCGATCTGGCACGCAAGCAGGTACAGATGATGAACAGTGTCGAGTATCTGAAGATTGACGATGCCGGCTTGCATATCAGCGTTGCCGGCGGCGAGCCGCAGCTGCTGGAGGTTGATCACGTAGTGATCTGTGCCGGACAGACGCCGCAGCGTGAGCTGTATGATGCGCTGCTGGCTGCCGGCCAGAAGGTGCAGTTGATTGGCGGGGCCGACGTAGCCGCCGAGCTGGATGCCAAGCGTGCCATTGACCAGGGTTCGCGGGTGGCGGCAGCGCTGTAACCTGTAGACGGGGCGGGCCGCAAGCTGCCCGCCCCTGTCTTACCAGAGTTCCTTGTGCCTTGAACAGCGGTTGGAAATGCCGGGGGTAAAGCGACCCGGATGGGTTTTGCGCTCCAGCGGCAAACCGCAGAGCTCTCCGGTCACCGGAATCAGGGCATCGCAAACCGGCGCCTCATAGTGCCTGAGCCAGACTTTATAAGCGTCTTCGCTGACCATGCAGTACTTGGCCGCATAGGCATGCGGGCTTTTCAAAAACTCGTCCACCTCGTCGACCGGAATGGTGATGTGTCCGGCACCCGGCTGCATGGTTACCAGCGATACATCGGCTTCAGCAAGCCGGTGCAGCACTGACCGGGACTCGGCCAGCATTTGCTTGTATTCCTGGCGCATGGCCTGGGCATCTTGCCGGGCTTTCTGCAGCAGGGCCTGCTGCTCGGCCAGCTGTGCGGCATAGCGCTGCTGGAGTTGTTGCTGTTGTTCCTGCAGGGTGGATGCCAGCAGCGCCTTGTGTGACTGCAACTCTTGGTCAAACTCGTTGCGCAGGGCGGCAATCTGGTTCTGTTCTTGCGCAGCTACGTTTTGCAGGCGGCTGCGTGCCTCGTTGCCAATGCTGGCCAGCTGTTCAACCTGCTTGAGCAGCTGTTGGTTTTGTTCGCCTTGTTGCTGCAGGGCCTGCTCCAGTTCCTGCATGTTCTGGCGCATGGCGGCCAGTTGTGCGTCTGCCTGCTGGTGCAGGCGGGCAATGGCCTGGTCGTGCTCGGCTTCCAGGGTGCGGATACGCAGGCGTTGCTGCTTGATCAGCTGCGCAGCCTTCTTGCGCTGTTCCTGTTCACGCTCAAGGTTTTCCTGCTCCAGTTTTTTCTTGCGCTCCACCTCGGACGGCAGCTGCCAGGCTTCCTCGGCGGCAACCTGCAGGCGGTCCAGCTCCAGTACGGAAGAAGCAGGTGGCAGCTCTTCTTCGGTCAACAGGCGTAACTGGTTACGCCTGACGCACTCGCGAATCATGCTCAGGTGATTGTGGCCGGGCGACATGTCCGGATCCCACAGGTGCATTTGCAACCATGGCACTGGAGACTGGCTGCGGCAGACCAGACGCACAGGGCCGCCGCCCAGGTCGGGGCCGTAGTCGGCCTTCTCTACCAGCTGGCGCAGGGGAATGTTCCAGCCCGGATCGGCGCTGCCCTGTTCGTCAAAGTCGAGATAAAACAGGACGACCGCGCGTACCTGCAGCCTGGGGTTGATGGTTACATAGGCTGCGCGCACCTGCTGGTCGGCCCGTTCCGGCATGCTGACAATATTGTCCAGCACCGCCTCGAACTCGGGATAGAGCATCTCGGTAGCGATCCCGCTGTCGTTGAACAGCAGTACCGCTTCGGTCATCAACTGGCGGCTTGGTTTGGGTGCGTTCATGTAAAACTCGCTCTTGCTTGAATCCTGGCGGGGCAAGCTGCCCCGGCATGGCAGGCGTCGCAATGATTAGCCTGCAAGGCTGTATCAGTAGCCTTGTGGGCATGGCCGGCGTACAGGTGAGGCTGATGCTACAACAAATCGCAGGTTCGGGGGGACGGCATGGGGAACTTTGTGATCCATTGCTCAGAAGCAATGGAACCCTGTACTGAGCCGGTGTGTGACAGGGGCGGTGCTTAGGCCGCTCCGGACTGGCTGGCGGTTAGGGTTATGGTTTTACGGCCCATGTGGCGCAAACGCCAGCCCAGCAGCAGGGCGGCGCAGGTCAGTCCGGCAATCAGCCCCTGCCAGAGCCCGGCCGGCCCTTGCGGAGCGCCGAACACATCACTTAAGCCCAGTGCGTAACCGGTGGGCAGGCCAATGCCCCAGTAGGACACCAGCGTGATTAGCATGGTAATGCGCGTGTCCTGATAGCCGCGCAGGGCACCGGCAGCCGTCACCTGTATCGCATCGGAAAATTGAAAAATGGCGGCGTAGATGATCAGCGAGGCGGCAATCGCCAGTACCTGAGGATCGCTGGTGTAGATGCGGGCAATCGGCTCGCGCAGCCATGTCATGTAGCTGGCCGACACGCAGGCCAGCAACAGTGCGGTACCCATCGCCACCCAGGCGGCAAAACGGGCGTCGGCGGGCTGGCCGGCGCCCAGATTCTGGCCCACACGCACGGTGGTGGCCATGCCCAGCGAATAGGGCAGCATGAACACCAGCGAACTGAAATTCAGCGCAATCTGGTGGCCGGCTACCACGTTGGCGCCCAGTCCGCCAATCAGCAGCGCAATGATGGAAAAGATGCTGGCTTCGGCAAAAATCGAAATACCAATGGGCGTGCCCAGCGTCAGCAGGCTTTTTTGCTCGGCCAGCCGTGGCCACTGCCAGCGGTTGAACAGGCCGTATTGTTGGTAGTGGGGTGCCCAGCGTACCCACCAGACCATGGCCAGCATCATGCAGACCATGACCAGCGCAGTGGCCCAGCCACAGCCCACGCCGCCCATGGCCGGCAGGCCCAGTTTGCCGTGAATGAACACATAGTTGGCGGGAATGTTGACCATCAGCCCGAGCAGGCCGATCACCATGCTGGGACGGGTACGGCCCAGCGCATCGCTATAGCAGCGCAGCACCGTATAGAGTGCCAGTGCCGGAAAACCGCAGGCCACTGCCCGCAGATAGCCCATGGCCGGTGTAATCAGTTCGGGGCTGATGCCCAGCCATTCCAGCAGGGGGCGGGCGTTCCACATCAGCAGGCCCAGCGTGCAGCCCAGCAGCAGGCCCAGCCACAGGGCCTGGCGTACCAGCGGCCCGATGCGCTGCGTGTCGCCGGCACCAAAGGCGCGGGAGACTTTGGCGGTGGTGGCCAGCAGCACGCCGCTCATAAACAGGAATACCGGCATCCACACCGAGTTGCCCAGCGCTACTGCTGCCAGGTCGGCAGGGCTGACGCGGCCGGCCATCATGGTATCCACAAAACCCATGGCCGAGTTGGCCAGCTGGGCGATGACAATGGGCGTGGCAAGTTTGAACAGGGCGCGCCATTCGGCAAACAGACGCTGGCGAAACAACAGGCTGGGCATGGTAATTGGGCGGAACTCAGGTTAGCTGGTATTTGGCGACGGCTGCGGCAAATGACCAGAATACAAACAGGATAAACAGCAGCAGCGAGGTGCTGCCCTGCAATAACCAGAAACGCGGCTGCAGCGGAGCGGGGCCGGGCTGCAGGCGGGATTTGAGCAGCGGATGCTCCAGCAGCGCCAGTGCACCGGCACAACTGGCCATGGCCAGCAGCGCACCGGCCAGGGTGTCGGTGGGCCAGTGCGCGGTTAGCTGGACCCGTGACAAAGCCACCAGAGTGGCTGGCAGGCAGGCGGCAACCAGCAGCGCAACGCGCAGTTGCCAGCGCCGTCCCATGCCCAGCAGCACGGCCAGTACCAGAAAAAAGGCAAAGCTGCGCACGCAGTGCCCGCTGGGCATGCTGTAACCGTCCAGCGGCGGATTGAGCAGTTGCGGTCTGGGCCGGGCGACCAGCAGTTTCAACAGGGCATTGAGCAGGGTAGCGCTCATCAGGCTCAGCATGCTGAACGCCAGCGCCCAGCGGGCGCGATACAGCAGCAACAGGGCGCACAGCAGGCCATCCAGCAGGATTTGCAATTTGACATCGCCCAGCTGGGTAATAACCAGCAAGGCATGGTCAAGGGCGGGGCTGCGCAATAGCTGGCCCGCCTGCTGGATATACAGGTCAAGTGGCTGCAGCCAGTGCCAGCCGCTCAGCAGTGCCAGCAGCATCAGGCTGGCCAGCAGTGCCAATAGAAGGTGCCGGCGCGGATGCGCCCTGTGGCCCAGCCAGGCTGCACAGCCGCCCAGTATCAGCAGGCCGGTGGCGAGCAGTGCAGCCTGCAGCCCGAAGGTTTCCGGAGTCTTGCCGGCCAGTGCACTGCCGGCGAGCCAGCCGGGCAGCACGGCACTGAATGACCAGAGACCGGCTACAGCCAGGTTGACCGCCATAAAGCGCATAAAAGGCATGTTGAGCATGCCGGCCAGTAACGGTAGCAGCGGGCGTACCGGACCGATGAAGTGGCCGACCAGCAGGCTGGCCGCTCCGTAACCGTTGAGATGCAGTTCGGCGCGGGCCAGCCAGTGTGGGTGGCTGCGTAGCAGGGGCAGCTTGCGTGCGCCGTTTTGCAGGCGGGCACCGAGTAAAAAAGAGCCGCTGTTGCCGGCAAAGGCGGCCAGCCAGGCCAGCAGTGCCAGCGGCCAGAGCGCCATGCCGCTTTGTCCGGCCAGCAGGGCCACGCCAAACAGCAGGATCACGCCCGGCCAGATAACGCCGATCAGAGCCGTGCACTCGATCAGGGTGATCAGGAATACCCCCGCGCCCAGCCACTGCGGATGGGCAGCAAACCAGTCAAGTAGCGGGGCAAGAAAATCAGGCATGAAAAACCGGCAGCAAAAGAGGTTGGGAAGGGGGCTGGGCGGCGGATTGTACAGGGTTGCATGGCGTGCGCCAAACCACGCAGTGCTGCAATGGACAGCGCTTTAGTGGTCAGGTTCACTGCCGCCTGCCTGGCGGCGGTACAGTCCGGGCGGCTGTCCCTGCCAGCGCTTGAAGGCACGCTGGAAGGCTTCGCTGGAGGCGAAACCCAGCAGCCAGGCAATTTCGCCAAGACTTAGGCGGGTGTCGCGCAAATAGCTGAGGGCCAGCGCGTGACGGGTGTCCTGCAGCAGTTGGCGAAAGCTGGTGCCTTCCTGCTCCAGCCGGCGCTGCAGGGTCCAGGCTGGCAGCTTGAGCAGGCGTGCGGTGCTTTCCAGGTCCGGTTCGCCCTGGCGCAGCCGGGAAGCAATCAGCTGGCCCGTCTGCTGTGACAGGCGGACCGGCGTTTGTAGTTGCTGGAGTTGCTGCCGGCACAGGTGCAGTAACTCCTGCCAGCCATGGGCGCAGTGTTGCGGGTTGCGCAATGCCAGTGTAGCGCGGGACAGGCGCAGCCGGTTGGCAGGCGCGGAAAACTCGACCGGACAGCCAAATGCCTGTTCAAAACGGGCGGCATGGGCCGGAGCCGGATACTCGATCTGTACCCGATCCGGAATGACCGGCTGGCCGGCCATTTGCTGCATCTGGGCCAGCCAGCCACGCAGCACGGCATCCACCACAAAGCGGTTGTAGCCGTTATAGGGCGCGATGGAATAAAAACTGACCCAGGCTCCCTGGCTGTCTTCGTCCAGCCGGCTCTGGCCCAGATAGTTGCGGGCATACAGCAGCTCGAAACCGGTCAGGCAGCGCAAGGCGGCGCGCACGTCCGGTGCCTGCGCCGCGCAGACGCCGGCCAGTCCCAGCAGCTCCAGACGGGACCGGGTACCGGCCAGTAGGCCCAGATCGGGCCTGCCGCTCAGTTCGATGGCGGCATGGCCCAGACGCATGTAACGGGGAATGGATAACCGCGCTCCGGCACCGGCCAGTAATTGCGGCGTCAGTCCAAAGTCCTGCAGCAGACTGCCGGCCAGGGCCGGCGCAACACCGGCCTCCTGCATGCCCCGCTGCAGGGCCAGGGCAAAGCCGACCGACAGGTCGCCCAGTTGCGGCGGTGTCGGCTGCATGTTAGCGCGGCTTCAGGGTCAGCCAGATTGGCGCGTGGTCGGAAGGCTTGTCCATGCCGCGCAGATCGTAGTCGATGCCGGTTTCAGCAAACTGCGGTACCAGCGCCCGGCTGGCCATTACCAGGTCAATGCGCAGGCCGCGTTTGGGCGTATCTTCAAAGCCCTTGCTGCGGTAGTCAAACCAGCTGAACAGGTCGCTGGTGCCTGGGTGCATGTGGCGGAAACTGTCCACCAGTCCCCAGTCCTTGAGGCGCTGCATCCATTCGCGCTCTTCAGGCAGGAAACTGCACTTGCCGGTGCGCAGCCAGCGTTTGGCGTTGTCGGGGCCGATACCTATGTCGCAGTCTTCGGGCGAGATATTGAAATCGCCCATCACCACGACCGCATCGTCGGGGCTGAACGAGGTTTCCAGCAGGCTTTGCAGGTCGGCATAAAATTTGGTTTTGCCGGGAAACTTGGTTTCGTGCTTGCGGTTTTCGCCCTGCGGAAAATAGCCGTTCATCACCGTGACGGTCTGGCCGCTGGCATCCTGGTAGTCGGCGCGAATAAAGCGTTTTTGTGCGTCTTCATCATCGCCCGGGAAGCCTTTCACCACGTTTTGCGGCGGCTGTTTCGACAGCAGAGCCACGCCGTAGTGTCCCTTCTGGCCATGGTGGACAACGTGATACCCTAGCGCGTCAATCATGTCCTGCGGGAACTGTTCATCGGCCACCTTGATTTCCTGCAGGCCGATCACATCGGGCTGATGACTGTCGATTAATGCCTGCAACTGGTGGGGGCGGGCGCGCAAGCCGTTGATGTTGAACGATACGATTTTCATTTCAGTCGATAACCCTGTACTGCAGGGGCTGCGCAAGGCAGCCGGACGGTTAAAAGAAAGGTACATGCCGGAATGCGTCACATGCTAACACGCTACCTGCCATTTTTGCTGTTGCTGCTACTGGCCCAGAGTGGCTGGGCAGCGCGGCTGGAAGTGCGCAGTACGCCGAAAAACCAGGCGCTGAACGATAACGTGGCCGCGCATATCGGCTCGCTGGACGGTCAGGATCTGGCCGCGTTGCGGCGTATCCAGCGCACCTTGCGCCAGCAGGCGCAACAGGCCGGCGAGGCGCTGGGCTATTACAACAATCGCTACCGTGTGCGCGTGCTGGACGAAAAAAACGGTCCGCTGGTGCGCGTGAGTATTCAGGTGGCCGAACCGGTACGCTTGCGAACGGTGGATATCCGTATTAGCGGCGAGGCACAGGCCATGGAAGCCTTTCAGCCCAAAGATGAACGCCTGCACAGCGGCCAGCCGCTCAGTCACGCCGCCTATGACGCGCTCAAAAGCGCGTTGCAGCAACAGGGCTTGCGCTACGGCTTTTTTGCCGCCCGCTTTACCCGTCACCGCTTAGTGATTGACCCGGCTGCGGGCACTGCCGACATTGAATTGCATTATGACAGCGGCCCGCGTTACCGGCTGGGTGCGGTCGAGTTTGCCGAGTCGGGCAAGATCGACAGCCGCCTGCTGGACGCGCTGGTGCCCTTTGCCGTGGACGAGCCCTATGATTCGGCGCTGCTGGCCAGGCTGACGCAAAACCTGCAAAACACCGGCTATTTTGCCGGTATCCAGGTGGATGCGCAGGGGCACGCCGATGGCCCGCTCAGCGTGCCGGTACAGGTGCAGCTGGAGCCGGTCAAGCCGCGCACGCTGGGGCTGGGCATCGGCTTCTCCACCGACGTGGGAGCACGCGGCAGCTTCAGCTGGGAAAAGCACCGGGTCAACCGCCGTGGCCACATGCTGGGCTTTGACAGCGAGGTTTCCCGCCCCCGGCAAAACCTCAGTGCCTGGTACGCCATTCCCCTCAGCGCACCGCTAACCGACGAGCTGCGCTTTGTTGCCGGCAATCAGCATGAAGAACTGGTCAACCTGAGCAGCGAGCGCCTGACGCTGGGTACCCAGTGGCGCAAGCAGGTGGCCCATGGCTGGCAGCGGGTAATCGGCCTGCGCTGGGAAGACGAACGCTACGAGTACGACCGTGGCAGCCGCAGCCGTCACAGCCAGTTTCTGCTGCCCAGCCTGGGCTTTTCACGACTTAAAAGCGACTCGCCGCTCGATCCGTCGCGTGGCTACCGGCTGCAGGCGGATGTCAGCGCCGGCTCCGGCAGCCTGCTGTCGGATACCGATGTGGTGCATGTCAGCGCGCTGGCCAAAGGCTTGATCACTTTTGCTGACCGCCACCGGCTGCTGGCGCGCCTTGAACTGGGTGCAGTGGTCACCGACAACTTTGCTGCGATTCCGCCGTCGCTGCGCTTTTTTGCCGGTGGCGACCAGAGCGTGCGCGGTTATGACTACCAGAGCCTGTCGCCGCGTGACGAGCAGCGCAACCGGGTAGGCGCACGCTATCTGGTGGCGCACAGCCTTGAATACCAGTACCAGTTTATCGACCGCTGGCGGGTGGCCACCTTTGTTGACCGCGGTAACGCCATGGACAGCCTGAGCGGTGCCATGAAGGTGGGCGTGGGTGCCGGTATCCGCTGGGTGTCACCGATTGGCCCGCTACGGCTGGACTTTGCCCAGGCCCTGCATGACGAGCGCGGCTGGCGCATCCACTTTTCCATGGGGCCGGAATTATGAAACCTGCAGTGCGTATAACCCTGTGGACCCTGACCGGCCTGTTGCTGGCGGTGATTGTGCTGCTGGGCACCACGCTGGCCGTGCTGGGCAGCCAGGGCGGCAGCCGCTGGCTGTTGCAGCAGGTGCCGGGGCTGGAAACACAGGGTTTTCAGGGCGCGTTGCTGGGCCGCTGGCAGGCCGACCGCCTGCACTGGCAGGATGAACATACCTCGGTCGAGCTGCAGCAGGTACAGATGGATATGGACACGGCCTGCCTGTGGCGGGGCGTGCTGTGCCTGCAGCGGCTGCATGCCGCACAGCTGCGGCTGGAGCTGGCCGACACACCCGACCAGCCGGCAGAACCTGCTACCGATCTACAGCTGCCGGATGTGCAGGTGCCGCTGGGTATTCGCCTGCAGCAACTGGAGCTGGGCGCGCTGTACCTGAATGGCGAGCGCCTGCTGGCTGACCTGCAGCTGTCTACACAGCTGGACGGCAGCAGGCTGCAGCTTAACGAACTGTCGCTGGCCTATGACGACTACCGGGCACGGCTGTCGGGCCAGCTACAGATGCAGGGCGACTGGCCGCTGGCGTTGACGCTGGACGCCGGCGGCGCTGTGCCGGAACTGGGCCGGCAAAGCCTGCAACTGGAGCTGGGCGGCGGGCTGCAGTCTGCGGTAGAGCTCAAGGCCCGGCTGGATGGCGTTGTGCAGGGACAGATCACCGGTCAGGCGCAGCCCTTGCTGGCGGCCCTGCCAGCAAGGCTGAGCCTGCAACTGGATCAATTAAAACTGTCCTCCGTATTGCCGGACGGGCTGCAGATCGGGGCTGTGCAATTACAGGCCGATGGCAGCCTGCAGCAGGGCTTTGCCTGGCAGCTGGACGCGCAGCTGCAGGCGCACCAACAGCCGTTTGAGCTGACCGGCAAAGGACAGGCTGATACCGGTTCGGCACAGGTTGCCCGGCTCAAGCTGGCCCATGCCGAACAGGGCTTTGTTGAGCTACAGGCCAGCGCCGACTGGCAGGCGGATGTGCAAGCCAGCGCACGCCTGAATATCGACCAGTTTCCCTGGCACTGGCTGGCGGGACTGGATCAAGCGCCCGTGGTTATTCGTGATGCCGTGCTGAATCTGGCCTATGCCAACGACACTTGGCAGGGTGACATTCAGGCCGCCTTGAGCGGGCCGGCGGGCGACTTTGAACTGGCCGGCACGCTGCAGGGTGACGCCAGCCAGGCGGTGCTGGAACCCTTGCGGATCACTGCCGGCAGCGGCAGGGTACAGGGCCGTGTACAGGCCGGCTGGGCAGACGCGGTCAGCTGGCAGGCGGCGCTGAATATCGAACAACTGGACCCCGCCTACTGGCTGGCCGATGCGCCGGGCCGGCTGGGTGGCAGCCTGCACAGCAGCGGGCGTCTTGCCGACAGCCTGCAACTGGAGGCGGCACTCAGGCTGCAGGGGCAGCTGCGCAATCAGCCGTTGCAGGTGGTGCTGGACGCACAGGGCCAGGACAAACGCTGGCAGGTGCCGCAACTGGAGCTGCAACTGGGCGACAACCGGATTCACGGCCAGCTGCAGCTGGACCAACAGCTACAGGGCGGCCTGCAGCTGGCGCTGAACAAACCGGCCCAGTTGCTGACCGGTGCCGGCGGCACGCTACAGGGCCGGCTGGAGCTGGGTGGCAGCCTGCAGCAGCCGGATGCAAGGCTGACGCTGGACGGCAACAACCTGTCCCATGACGGCCAGCGCCTGCGCCAGCTCAAACTGGCTGCCAGCCTGCAACAGGGCCAGCGCGGACACCTGGAACTGCTGGCCAGGGGGCTGGCCAGCGGCGAGGATGTGCTGGGCCAGTTGCAGCTCAAGGCCGACGGCAGCCTGGATAGCCACCAGCTACAGGCCAGCCTGCAGGGCCCGCTGGCCAATGTGCGCTTGCAACTGGCCGGCGCACTGAATGCCGACTCCTTGCACTGGCAGGGCCGCCTGCAGGATCTGCAGCTGGCCGCAGAGAATCAGCGCTGGACGCTGGATCAGCCGCTGGTCATTGATTATCTGCATCAGCAGCACGCCCGTCTTGAGGCCCACTGCCTGAGCAGCGCACATGGCAGCCTGTGTGCCCGGGGTCGCCAGCAGGTGTTGCCGGCCCTGCAGCTGGATTACCAGCTCAAGGCGTTCAAGCTGGCCAGCCTGGCCCCCTGGCTGCCGGAAGGGCTGGCACTGGATGGCCAGCTCAACGGCCACCTGCAGGTGCAGGAACAAGCCGGCGGCCTCAGGGGCAGTCTGGCGCTGGATGCAGGGCAGGGCGCACTGGCTCACGACGACCAGCGCTTTGCCTGGCAACGGCTGGCGGTTGACAGCCAGTTGCTGCCCGACCGGATCAACAGCCGGATTCACCTGCAGGGTGCCGAACAGGGCGAACTGCAGGTGCAGCTTGGCCTTGATCCGCGCCCCGCCGACAAGCCGCTGGACGGCACCTTCACTCTACAGGGGCTGCAGCTCAATGCCCTGCATGGTTTTGTTGAAGACATCGAACGCCTGCAGGGCAACATTCAGGGGCAGGGCCGGATTGCCGGTACCCTGCTGCAGCCGCGCATTGACGGCGATATCCAGCTCAGTGAGGGCGAGGTGGGCGGCGGCCTGTTGCCCGTTACGCTGGAGACGCTGCAACTGGCGATCCACATTGCCGGCCAGCAGGCCCGCATTGAAGGCGGCTGGCGCAGTGGCGAACAGGGCCAGGCCAGCCTGCAGGGCGAGCTGGACTGGGCGCAAAGCCTGCAGGCCGGCATCCGCCTCAAGGGACAGGCACTGCCGGTATTTGTACCGCCCTATGCCGACCTGATCGTCGCTCCCGACCTGCAGATCGGCTATGACGCGCAGGGGCTGGCCGTGACCGGCACGGTTGCGGTGCCCAGCGGCAGCATAGTGGTCAAGGAACTGCCGCCGGACTCGGTCAGCGTGTCCAGCGATGCCGTGGTGGTAGGCCGTGAGCCGGTCGATAACGACTTGCAGGTACGGATGGATGTAACCGTCGAGGTAGGCAGCGAGCGCCTCAGGTTCAGCGGCTTTGGCCTGACTGCCGATGTGGCCGGCCATCTGCAGGTGACAGACAACCTGGCCGGCCGGGGCGTGCTGGAGCTGAACAAGGGCCGCTTTCGCGGCTACGGCCAGAAGCTGGATCTGCGCCGCGCCCGCCTGTTGTTTTCCGGCCCGCTCACCCAGCCCTATATTGATATTGAAGCGGTACGGGTAACCGGCAACGTCACCGCCGGTCTACGCATTAGCGGCCTGGCCGAACAGCCGCAAACCGAAGTATTTTCCGAACCGGCCATGGCGCAGGAACAGGCCATGTCCTGGTTGTTGCTGGGCAAACCGATAGGTAGCAGCAGCGACGGCAACATGATGGCCGAGGCTGCGGTGGCCATGGGGCTGATGGGCGCGCTGCCGGTTACACAAAAACTGGCCGACAGCCTGGGCATCCGCGACTTTGAACTGGACAGCGAAGGCAGCGGCAACCAGACCAGCGTGGTTGCCAGCGGCCAGATCACCGAGCGCCTGAGCCTCAGGTACGGCGTCGGCATTTTCGAGCCGGGCAGCACGCTGGGTCTGCGTTATCAATTAACCAAACGCCTCTATCTGGACGCCGCCAGCGGCCTGGCCAACTCGCTGGATTTGTTTTACCGCAAGAACTTTTGATGTCTGGCCAAAGAGCAAGCCGGGGCAGGTTGATGGCCTCACCGGAAACGCCAATGGGCGCAGCCATAGTTATAAATCGAAAAACCATGCTACAAGGCATGTTTCAACAGCTACTCATGGAGAC
>CAZVDA010000031.1:0-13886 GCA_964625365.1 uncultured Thiopseudomonas sp.
AGCCGTAGCGGTGACATTGTGTGCCGGGGTGTGGCTGGCAGGGCCGCCTCCAATTCTGCCTTATCTATTCTGGCTACGGATTTTCGTTATTTCGTGTGCGACGACCTTTGCAGGTGACGGATTGCCATTTGGCGCGTCGTGAAAAAGTCGTGGAATCCAGTGGTGCAGCCTTTTTCGTTTAGGGTCATTCGGTGTCGATCGCTTTGTGAAGTGAATTTGATCCCGCACTTAAATGGACATTTACTCCCTGTTTCCTTAGCATGTAGCCCTTCAATTTTGACGGCATGGAACCCAGATGAGTTATCAAGTACTGGCGCGCAAGTGGCGTCCGCGTTCGTTTCGCGAAATGGTCGGGCAAGCCCATGTGCTCAAGGCGCTGATCAGCGCGCTGGATACCGGCCGTCTGCACCATGCCTACCTGTTTACCGGTACCCGTGGTGTGGGCAAGACCACCATTGCCCGCATCATGGCCAAGTGCCTGAACTGTGAGCAGGGTGTCAGCTCGTTACCCTGCGGTGAGTGTTCCATCTGTCGCGAGATTGACGAAGGGCGCTTTGTTGACCTGATCGAAGTGGACGCCGCCAGCAAGACCAAGGTGGAAGACACCCGCGAACTGCTGGACAACGTGCAGTACATGCCGGGCCGTGGCCGCTACAAGGTCTACCTGATTGACGAAGTGCACATGCTGTCCACAAGCTCGTTCAACGCCTTGTTGAAGACGCTGGAAGAGCCGCCGGCCCACGTCAAGTTCCTGCTGGCCACCACCGACCCGCAAAAACTGCCGGCCACCGTGCTGTCGCGCTGTTTGCAGTTCTCGCTGAAAAACATGCCGCCGGAAGCTGTGGTCGGTCATCTAAGCCATGTACTAGGCGCAGAAAATATTCCTTTTGAAGAACAGGCATTGTGGCTTTTGGGCCGCGCTGCCGACGGTTCCATGCGCGATGCCATGAGCCTGACCGACCAGGCGGTGGCCTTCGGGCAGGGCAAGGTGCTGGCCGAAGACGTGCGCGCCATGCTGGGTACCCTCGATCAGGGCCAGGTGTTTGGCGTGCTGCAGGCACTGGTGGACGGCGATGCCGCCGCCATGTTGCAGGCCATCCGTCAACTGGCCGACCATGGTCCGGACTGGATGGGTGTGCTAGGCGAGCTGCTGGGCGTGCTGCACCGCATCACTGTGGCGCAGCTGCTGCCGGATGCGGTAGACAACTCGCAGGGCGACCGTGACCAGATTGTGCAACTGGCCCGTGCCCTGTCACCCGAAGATACCCAGTTTTATTATCAGGTGGCGCTGCTGGGGCGGCGCGATCTGCCGCTGTCGCCGGATGCCCGCGACGGCTTTGAAATGGTCATGCTGCGCATGCTGGCCTTCCGTCCTGCCAGCCTGCCCGGTGCGCCCCGCGCCCGTCTGCAGTTGCCAGCCGCGGCGGCGGATACCGCACAGGAGGCGGACAGGCAGGCGTTGCCCCCTGCCGTAGCGCCTGTTGCCGACCAGGCAGCTGAAGTCGCGACAACACCTGCCGTGCAGACCGCAACACCTGTGGAGCAGACCGTTGAGGTTGAAGCTGCGGCGGTTGCAGCACAGCAAACAGCGGACGAATCTGCCACGCAAGCGCAGACACCGGCAGCGGCGCAGCAGGCTGCCGATGCCCCAGCCGTAACGGTTGCCCCTGAACCCGTTATGTCGGCGGCCACGGTGGTGGAGCAGGGCATCGATGCCCACACGCCAGAAGCATTGCCCGCAGCAGAGCCAGCGGTACAGGCTGCTGTAGAGGCAGTCGAGCTGGCCCCCTGGGAAGACCTGCCTGAACAGTCGCCAGTAGCTGTGCCTGCCGACAGTGCAATCAGTGAGGCGCAGGGCGAACCGGCCAGCTCCGTAGCAGACAGCCCTGCCGAGCTGCAGCTGGTGGCGTCTGCCGCAGAATCTGAAAGCATTGCACCTGCACCTGCTATGCCGGAACAACAGCCCATTGCTGAACCTGCTGTCATAGCAGTAGCCGATGACAGTGATGACGAAGACGAGCTGCAGACCGAACAGCAGGCGGCCATGGATGAGTATGCCGACTGGCAGCCCCGGACGGACGGGCTGGCCACCCTGCAACAGCAGCAGGATGAAGACAGCGTTGACCTCAAACCGCATATTCCGCCCGCCAGCGGGCTGGCAGCGCGCTGGATCGAACTGTGCGAACAGATGGCGCTGACCGGCATGACCGGCAACATGGTGCGCAACAGCACCCTGGTTAGTGACGAGGGCGACCAGTGGTGTATACACCTGGATCCGCAGCAAAGCGCTCTGTTTACCCCCGCCCAGCAAAAGCGCATCAATGACAGCCTCAATCAGGCGCTGGGTCGCGAGGTGCAGCTGCAGATTGAAAAAATTGAACCGGTCAGTGAAACGCCGGCCCTTAACCTGGCTCGCCGGCGTGCGCGCCAGCAGGCCGATGCCGTGGCATCCATTGAACAGGATGCTGGCGTGCAGACCCTGATTCGCGAATTTGGCGCGCGCCTGCTGCCCGACAGCATTCGCCCGCACACCCCGCTTTAACCAGCCTTTATAGCAACCAACCCGGAGACCGACACTGATGAAAGGTGGAATGGCCGGCCTGATGAAGCAGGCCCAGATGATGCAGGAAAAAATGCAGAAGATGCAGGAAGAACTGGCCAACGCCGAGGTAACCGGCGAGTCCGGTGCCGGCATGGTCAGCGTGGTGATGACCGGCCGCCATGACGTGCGCCGCGTCAGCATCGACGACAGCCTGATGCAGGAAGACAAGGAAATCCTCGAAGACCTGATTGCCGCCGCCGTCAACGACGCGGTACGCAAAATCGAGAAAAACAGCCAGGACAACATGGCCAGCATGACCGCCGGCCTGCAACTGCCGCCCGGCTTCAAGATGCCGTTTTAAGCATGTCGTTCAGTCCACTGGTCCGGGAGCTGATGGAAAGCCTGCGTGTGCTGCCCGGTGTTGGCCAGAAAAGCGCCCAGCGCATGGCACTGCACTTGCTGGAACGTAACCGTACCGGCGGCCAGCGCCTGGCGCGGGCACTGGAAATGTCGCTGGAGCAGGTCGGTCATTGTCGGCGCTGCCGCTCGCTGAGCGAAGATGAGCTATGTCCGCTGTGCCTGGACGAGCGCCGCGACAACAGTCAGTTGTGCGTGGTGCAGGGGCCGCAGGATATCTTTGCCATCGAACAGACCGGCTACCGTGGCCGCTATTTTGTGCTGCGCGGCCTGCTGTCGCCGCTGGACGGACTGGGACCGGATGCCATCGGTATTCCGCAACTGCTGGAGCGGATTGGCAGCGAAGGCTATGCCGAAGTCATTCTGGCCACCAACCCCACGGTCGAAGGCGAAGCCACTGCCCACTATATTGCCCAGAGCCTGCAGGGCGGCAGCACACTGGTGTCCAGGCTGGCCCACGGCATGCCGCTGGGTGGCGAACTGGACAGCGTGGATGGCGGTACGCTGACCCATGCCCTGGCCGGTCGCAGGGCCATGGACCTGTCCTGATGCTGTCCAGAAACCAGATGAAGCTGCTGCGTAGCCTGCAGCGCAAAAAAGATCGCCAGCAGGAACGCCTGTTTGTGGTCGAAGGCGGCAAACCGGTGGCCGAACTGCTGGCCAGCAACTGGCCGCTGCACAGCCTCTATCTGGGCGAAGACTTTGCCGCAGCCCATGCAGCGCTGCTGCAGCACACGCCGGTGACCCTGTGTAGCGCCGAGGAACTGACCGCTGCCGGCACCCTGGCCAGCAACCGCGATGCCATTGCCATTGCCCGCATGCCGGACGAGGCGCCAACTATTGCGCTGGAGCAGGGTGAATGGGTACTGGCACTGGACCGCATCAATGACCCTGGCAATCTGGGCACGCTGCTGCGTATAGCCGACTGGTACGGTATCCGCTGTGTGGTCTGCTCGCCGGATACCGTCGAGCTGTACAACCCCAAGGTCATCAGCGCCAGCATGGGCTCGTTTTTACGGGTTTCGGTACATTACCAGCCGCTGGCGGACTGGCTGGCAGACGTGCCGACAGGCACCCAGGTACTGGGCGCTTACCTACAGGGCGAGTCGGTGCATGCCCTGCCAGCGATGGATGGTGGTGGCGTGCTGCTGATGGGCAGCGAAGCCCACGGCATTGCCCCGCAGCTGACAAACTACGTAACCCGCCAGATCACCATTCCCGCGTTTGGCGCTGCCGAATCCCTCAATGTGGCGGTGGCCACGGCAATTATTTGCGACAACCTGCGGCGTACCGGTCGTCACTGAAAGCCTCTTTCGCTCCCCGCAAAAACAGCGGCGCTATTTGGCGCCCGCTGCAGTGCCGGCTGCAGGTTTGTCAAGGCCAAAACACTCTTGACATTTGATGTTGTGCACATGCCGGAAAGAGGCTTTTGCGAAGGCAGCTAATGACGAAAGCAATCCTGAGTAGGCTCTCATTTTGCTTGTAACCTATTGATATATTTGTGATAGTTTGCGCTGATTAAAAAATGCTCAATTTGCTTGAACGCCTTGAAGACAGTGGCTCAGCACCATTTGATGCCAGCTTGTTCACAGGGTTATCCACAGGCTTTGTGGATGCATTGCGGCACCCCTTGCAGTCAGCTGCATACACCGAAAATGGCCGGGATTTATGACCTTGCCCGCATCATTGGGGGCGTGCTGATGCAAAGGGTAGCTACCAGCACGGTCCGGCTGGACAGCGGGATAAGAAGGCTGAAAAGTCGTCCGTATAGACCTTGCATGGCTGGAATTCCGTTAGCCAGTGTAGGCACGATAGCCAACGGAGTAGCCTTGCTATTTCCTGCCATGGCTGCGCCATGAGCCGCCACTGTGCGCTGTCTTGACCGGCTGCAGATTCAGCGGCTCAATGTGCAGGTCTCTAGTTAGTTTTCTGGAGCATGTCAAGGCTAAAACGGCCTTGACTTTCGCGGTTGTGCACATGGGCGTAAACGGCATGTGCAAAATTTGAAATTAGCCGAAAAATCTGTTTATGTTTTTCAAAAAATGGCGTAACTCATTGATCAGCAATAAAATAAAGACGGTGATCAAAAAACGTACAAACTGACTGCAAGCCTTGTCAGGGCTGAATCAGCCGCATTTGCCTAGAGCTTGTCCACATGGTTATCCACAGGGCTTGTGGATGCCTTGGCAGAGCCCTTGAGCGTAGCGGCTTTGCCCGGTTTGGCCGGACAAAGCGGTACCGGTTTGCTAGCTGGCCTTGGGTTTGAAGTAGAGGGTTGCGCCGCGCTGCAGGCCGTCAAGGCTGGCATCGTCGCGGACCACCTCGGCCTCAATGGGCAGATCCTGCCCCTCAACCTTGAGGGTGACTCGGGTGATGGCCCCCAGCGGGCGGATATCGCGTACCACACCGGCACGGTGCCCGGACTCTGCCTGCTGCGACAGCAGCACTTCGTGCGGGCGGAACTGGATCTGCTGGTCGTCCAGTTGCAGCTGGTTGGAGTCGCCGAGGAAGTGGTAAACAAACTCGTTGGCCGGATTTTCGTAGACCTCGGCCGGGGTGCCGATCTGCTCGATCACGCCCTTGTTCATCACCACGATGCGGTCGGCCACTTCCATGGCTTCTTCCTGGTCGTGGGTGACGAACACCGAGGTCAGGTTGATTTCCTCGTGCAGGTTGGCCAGCCAGCGGCGCAGTTCCTTGCGTACCTTGGCGTCCAGCGCGCCAAAGGGCTCGTCCAGCAGCAGGATTTCCGGCTCTACCGCCAGGGCTCGGGCCAGCGCGATACGCTGGCGCTGGCCACCGGACAGCTGCTCGGGATAGCGGTCGGCCAGCCAGTCCAGTTGCACCATGCGCAGCAGCTCCAGCACCTTGTCATGGATGACGCTTTCCGACGGACGCTGGCGGCGCGGCTTCATGCGCAGGCCAAAGGCTACGTTGTCGAATACGGTCATGTGGCGGAACAGGGCATAGTGCTGGAACACAAAACCGACATTGCGCTTGCGCACGTCGCGGCGTGATACGTCGTCGCCGTTGAAAATAATGCTGCCGTTGTCGGGTTTTTCCAGCCCGGCAATGATGCGCAGTAAAGTGGTCTTGCCACAGCCGGACGGCCCCAGCAACGCCACCAGCTCGCCGGACTGGATCGACAGGTTAATCTCGTTCAGCGCCTTGAAATTGCCAAACGCTTTGTTCACTTGCTGGACTTCGATGCTCATGTTTCTGTTTCCGTAATTGTCATAAAAACTGGTGCTGAAAGAGGGGTGTCTGTAGCGCCGGGGGATGGATTGCGCAAACACGCCGCAAGTACGTCCTTGTAGGCTCTGTGTCGCCATCCATGGCGACACAAGGTTTGCTCCACCCATCCCCCGGCGCTACTACAAAGTTTGTGCAACCGGCAGGAGGCGCATATGTTTCATTTCTGTGCCGTAATCAGGAAATCGCTATAAAGCAGCCGCTGCAGAAGGAGGTTGTCTTTCACTTTTTCTTTCCCCGCCACGATTTGCGGCGGCTTGCACAGTGCTTGAGAATTTCTGGATGGCAGCACTGCCGCCCACGCAAAACTAAAACCACTCCACAGAACCCAAAACCAGGGCAGCCTCAAATCATCCCTTTCTTTTCCTGTACCCACTGTTTGACCAGCAACATCACCAGCGCCATCAGCAGCAACAGCGTTGCCACGCTGAACGCAGCCACATGGTTGTATTCGTTGTACAAAATCTCGACATGCAGCGGCAGTGTGTTGGTAAAACCGCGAATGTGACCGGACACCACCGACACCGCGCCAAACTCGCCCAGCGCCCGGGCGGTGCACAGCACCACGCCATACATCAGGCCCCAGCGGATGTTGGGCAGGGTGACATGCCAGAACATCTGCCAGCCGGAAGCACCGAGCAGGCGGGCGGCTTCTTCTTCCTGGGTGCCCTGCTGCTGCATCAGCGGAATCAGCTCGCGGGCGACAAAGGGCACGGTGACAAACAATGTGGCCAGCACAATGCCGGGTACGGCAAAAATGATCTGGATATCGTGTTCGGCCAGCCAGTCGCCAAAAAAGCCCTGCGCGCCAAACAGCAGCACATAAATCAGGCCGGCCACGATGGGCGAGACGGAAAAGGGCAGGTCGATCAGCGTGACCAGCAGGCTCTTGCCGCGAAACTCGTATTTGCTGACGCACCAGGCGGCGGCCACGCCAAACACCAGGTTAAGGGGCACGGAGATGCCCACGGCCAAAAGGGTCAGCTTGAGGGCGGAAATGGCGTCCGGCTCCAGCACGGCGGTAAAGAAGCTGGCATAGCCCTGTTTGAGTGCCTCGCTCAGCACCACCGCCAGCGGCAGGACCAGAAAAAACAGAAAGGCCAGCCAGGCGGCGGCAATCAGGCCCAGTGCGCCCCAGTTGCGCTGGCGGGCCAGTCCGGTGGTGGTGAGTGTCAAAGTGCTCATGCTGGAGTCCTGTGTCGTTGTGGGGTTGCAGGCTGTCTGGAAGTTAGCGGCTGACGCGGCGCTGCAGCAGGTTGATCAGCAGCAGGAAAACAAAGGAAACCGCCAGCATCAGTACACCAATGGCGGTGGCGCCCAGATAGTCGTACTGGTCCAGCTTGACCATGATCAGTAGTGGCAGGATTTCGGTTTTTCCGGGCATGTTGCCGGCAATAAAAATCACCGAGCCGTACTCGCCGACGGCACGGGCAAACGCCAGGGTGAAACCGGTCAGCCAGGCCGGCAGCAGGGCAGGAATCAACACATGGCGCAGTACCTGGAATTTGTTGGCGCCCAGGCAGCTGGCGGCTTCTTCCAGCTCGCGGGGGATGTCTTCCAGCACCGGCTGCACGGTACGCACCACAAAGGGCAGGGTGACAAAGGTCAGCGCCAGAATGATGCCCAGCGGTGTATAGGCAATTTTCAGGGTCAGCTCGTTGGCCCACTGGCCGACCCAGCCGCGCGGTGCATACAGGGCGGTCAGCGCAATGCCGGCCACCGCAGTGGGCAGGGCAAAGGGCAGGTCAATCAGTGCATCAATAATCTTGCGCCCGGGAAAGCGGTAGCGCACCAGCACCCAGGCCAGCAGGGTGCCGATCAGGCCGTTGAGCAGCGCGGCAATCAGCGCCGCGCCAAAGCTCAGTTTGAGCGCAGCCAGCACGCGGCCATGGCTGACGATGGCATAAAAGTCTTCCCAGCTCAGGCGGGCGGCATACACCAGCATGCCGGCCAGCGGCAGCAGCACGATCAGGCTCAGGTACACGAGCGTATAGCCCAGAGTCAGGTTGAAACCGGGAATGACCGGCGAAGGACGCAGCGCCATGAAAAGACCTTGTATGGATTTGAACGTGGGCAGGATTCTAGACAGTCCCTTTTATACTTAAAAAGACTTGTTTGTAATCTGCTTATGCCAAATTGCTTTTATGGACGTGGCTTCAGGCATGTCCGGTGAGCGTTCACCAGCGTGCCGCCGGGTGGTTGCGGATCGCTAAAAGTGCTGATCTGCATCAGATTATGACGGTATCTTTGCTTTATTCTGCAGATTATGTAGCGACTGGAGGACTGGCTTATGAACGTTCAACAATGGCTAACCATCGACGGCAACGAAGCCGCCGCGATGATTGCCCACAAACTCAGTGAAGTCTGCGCCATTTATCCGATTACGCCTTCATCCAACATGGGCGAATGGGCTGACGAGTGGTCGGCTCAGGGGCGTACCAACCTATGGGGTACGGTGCCGCACATTGTCGAGATGCAAAGCGAGGGTGGTGCTGCCGGTGCGGTACACGGCGCTTTGCAGACCGGCGCACTGACCACCACCTTTACCGCCTCGCAAGGACTGCTGCTGAAAATTCCCAACATGTACAAGATTGCCGGCGAGCTCACGCCGATGGTGTTGCACGTGGCGGCGCGTTCGCTGGCCTGTCAGGCGCTGTCGATTTTTGGCGACCACAGCGACGTTATGGCGGCACGACAGACCGGTTTTGCCATGCTCTGTTCCGGTTCGGTGCAGGAAGCCATGGATATGGCAGCGATTGCCCATGCCGCTACGCTGAAAGGCCGTATTCCGGTACTGCATTTTTTTGACGGTTTCCGCACCTCGCACGAAGTGGCCAAGATTCGCGCCGTATCCGACGAGGTGCTGCGTGCGCTGATTCCGCAGGAAGCGGTACATGCTCACCGCCAGCGTGCCATGAGTCCGGATCGTCCGGTGCTGCGCGGCACGGCACAAAACCCAGATGTGTACTTTCAGGGGCGCGAAACGGTTAACCCGTTCTACACAGAGTTTCCGGCACTGGTGCAGCAGGTCATGGATGAGTTTGCCGTCCAGACCGGTCGCCAGTACCGCCTGTTTGAGTATCACGGCGCAGCAGATGCCGAGCGGGTCATTATCTTGATGGGCTCGGGCGCGGAAACCGTACATGAAGCCGTGGATTACATGAATGCGCAGGGCGCAAAGGTTGGTGTATTGCGCGTGCGCCTGTACCGTCCACTGGATGCCGGGCAATTGCTGGCGGCGCTGCCGACCAGTGTTAAAAAGATTGCCGTGCTGGATCGTACCAAAGAGCCGGGCGCAGATGGCGAGCCGCTGTATAAGGACGTGCTCACCGCACTGGCGCAAGCGCAAATGCAGGGCAACAGCCCGTTTGCCGCATTGCCACGGGTGATTGGCGGGCGCTATGGCCTGTCTTCCAAGGAATTTACTCCGGCAATGATTGCTGCCGTATTTGCCGAGCTGGATCAGGCCGCGCCGAAAAACGGCTTTACCATTGGTATTCACGACGATGTAACCCACACCAGCCTGGAGTGGGACGAAAACTGGATTACCGATGCCCATAACGGGGCGATTCAGGCGGTATTTTACGGTCTGGGGTCGGATGGTACGGTCAGTGCCAACAAGAACTCGATCAAGATTATCGGCGAGACTACCGAGCTGCACGCCCAGGGCTATTTCGTCTATGACTCGAAAAAGTCCGGCGCGATGACCGTTTCGCACCTGCGTTTTGGGCCAAAACAAATCCGCTCCAGCTATTTGATTGGCGATCATCAGGCGCAGTTTGTGGCCTGTCACCAGCCGCAGTTTGTCGAACGTTACGACATGCTGGCGAAAGCGGCACAGGGCGCGGTGTTCCTGCTCAATACCCCGCACAGTGCAAGCGAAGTCTGGAACGAGCTGCCGCGCAGCATGCAGCAGCAGATGCTGGATAAAAATATCCGCTTTTACTGCATTGATGCTTACAAGGTGGCGCAGGACTCCAGCATGGGCAAGCGCATCAACACCATCATGCAGACCTGTTTTTTCGCCATTTCCGGCGTGTTGCCGCGTGACGAAGCAATTGCTGCCATCAAGGACGCGGTGCAGAAAACCTACGGTGCCAAGGGGCAGCGGATTGTTGATTTCAACTTCCGCGCCATTGATGCCACGCTGGAAAATCTGCATCAGGTCGAGTTGCCCTGCGCGGCCAGCAGCAGCTTTGAGCGCCCGCCGCTGGTGGCCAACTCAGCGCCGGACTTTATCCACCGCTTCACGGCCCGCCTGATTGCCGGCGAGGGCGATTCGATTCCAGTAAGCATGATGCCGGTCGATGGCAGCTTCCCGCTGGGTACTGCCGCCTATGAAAAGCGCAATCTGGCGCTGGAAATTCCGGTGTGGGATAACGAACTCTGTACCCAATGCGGCAAGTGCCCGATGGTCTGTCCGCACTCGGCGATTCGCAGCAAGCTGGTGCCGGTCACTGCGCTGGAAGGCGCGCCGGACAGCTTCAAGACCCAGAAGGTGCTGGGACGCGACTATCCGCAAGATCACGTGATGATTTATCAGGTGTCACCCGACGACTGTACCGGCTGTACCCTGTGTGTCGATATCTGCCCGATTCGCGACAAGTCCAACGCCTCGCACAAGGCGCTGAATATGGAGCCGATTGGTCCGCGGCACGCGCAGGAGCGCGAAAACTGGCAGTTCTTCGAGCAGTTGCCCGAATACGACCGCACGCAAATCAAGCGCACCACCATCAAGGGCGCGCAAATCATGCAGCCGCTGTTTGAGTTCTCGGGTGCCTGCGTTGGTTGTGGCGAAACTCCTTATTTGAAGCTGGCCTCCCAGTTGTTTGGTGACCGCATGGTGGTGGCCAACGCTACCGGCTGTTCGTCGATTTACGGTGCTAACCTGCCGACCACGCCCTGGTCGATTGATCCTAATGGCCGTGGTCCAGCGTGGAACAACTCGCTATTCGAGGACAACGCCGAGTTTGGTCTGGGTATGCGTGTCTCCATCGACAAACAAACCGAATACGCCCACGAGCTGCTGGAAAAACTGGCTGACAAGCTGCCGGCAGAACTGGTCGAAGGACTGCAAAACGCCGACCAGAGCGAAGAAAGTGGTATTGCCGCACAGCGCGAGCGCGTCGCGCAGCTGCAAACTGAACTGAACAAGCTGGATGAACCGCTGGCCAAAGAGCTGCTAACTGTGTGTGAATACTTTGTGGTGCGCAGCGTGTGGATTATCGGCGGCGATGGCTGGGCCTATGACATTGGCTATGGCGGTCTGGACCATGTGCTGGCTTCGGGGCGCAACGTCAACATTCTGGTACTGGATACCGAGGTGTATTCCAACACCGGCGGGCAGACTTCCAAAGCCACGCCGAAAGGCGCGGTGGCCAAGTTCTCTGCTGCGGGTAAACCTACGCAGAAAAAAGACTTGGCCATGCTGGCCATGGGCTACGACAACGTCTATGTCGCCAAGGTTGCCTATGGTGCCAAAGACATGCAGACCCTGCGCGCCATGCTGGATGCCGAGGCGCATGATGGTCCTTCAATCATAATTGCCTACTCGCCCTGTATTGCCCACGGTGTTGATTTGTCGTTCAACCATAGGCAGCAGGATCTGGCGGTTAAAAGTGGTCACTGGCCGCTGTTCCGCTATGAACCGGAGCGGGCAGAGGCAGGCAAAAACCCGCTGCGACTGGATTCGGCAGCGCCCTCTATCGACTATAGTGAATTTACCCGGACCGAAACACGCTTTAACATGCTCAGGCGCAGCCACCCCGAACTGGCCGAGGACTATGCCAGACAGGCACAGGCCGAGGTGATTGCACGCTTCTCCCATTATCAGGATCTGGCCGACTTGCCGGGTGAGGCGGATAAAGCCGACCAACAAAAACAGGAGCAGGATACATGACCGACCTAAGCACCGAGTACCTGGGACTCAAGCTGAAAAACCCGCTGGTTCCCTCATCTTCACCGCTGACCGGCAATCTGGACAGCGCCAGACAACTGGAGGATGAGGGTGCCGCAGCGCTGGTTTTGCCCTCCCTGTTTGAGGAAAGCATCCGCGCCAGTGAAGAAACGTCCATGCGCTTTTTGCTGGAACAGGAAACCGGCTTTGGCGAGGCGGGTTCCTTCCTGCCGGTACACGACGACAGCTGCTTTCGCACCGAACTGGATGAGTATCTGGAAAAGCTGCAGGCTTTCAAGAAGAGCCTGGGTATTCCGGTGATTGCCAGCCTTAACGGCATTTCAGCCGAAGGCTGGACCACCCATGCACGCCAGCTGCAGGAGGCGGGTGCCGATGCACTGGAGCTGAACGTTTACTACGTGGCCACCAACATTGACGAATCTTCGGAGCAGGTCGAGCAGCGTTACATCGACCTGCTTGGCGAGGTAAAAAAGCACGTCAGCATTCCGGTTACCATGAAGCTGGGATCGCAGTTCAGCTCGGTCGGCCACTTTATCCGCAAACTGGAAGCCGCCGGTGCCGACGGCGTATCCCTGTTCAACCGCTTTTACCAGCCGGATATCGCCCTGTTTACCCGCGAAGTGGTGCCCATGCTGACGCTGTCGTCCAGCTACGAAACCCTGCTGCGGGTCCACTGGGTCGCCACCCTGTATGGCAAGGTCGGGCTGTCGATGGCGGTAACCGGCGGAGTACACAGTGCCGATGACGCCCTCAAGGCGCTAATGGCCGGTGCCGACGTGACTCACCTGTGCAGCGTGTTGCTGCGTGAAGGCCCGCAGAAGCTGGGACAGATCCTGCGCAACATGCAAAACTGGCTACAGGAACACGAGTACGATTCGGTTAGCCAGCTCAAGGGTAGTGTTAGCCGCGAGCGGGCCATTGACCCTAGCGCCTATGACAGGGCCAACTACGTGGAAGTGATCAAAAGCCACCAGTCGGCAACCGGCGTCTGGCGCTGAGACAAACCCTGACAAAAAGGCCATATGAAACGATGGCCTTTTTTTATGGAAGTGATTTCAAAGCCCTTGCAGCAGGGGGCTGATATTGACCGCGTTGATGCCTTTGGGGCCCTGACGGGTTTCAAACTGCACAGCCTGCCCGGCCTTGAGCGACTTGTAACCTTCCATCTGGATGGACGAGTAATGGGCAAACAGCTCCTCGGTGCTGTTTTCTGCCACGACAAATCCATAGCCCTTGCTGTTGTTGAACCACTTGACAGTACCTTTTAGCATGACGGGTCCTCGATCTAACCGGCGTGTTCTGGAAGCGGCGTACTGCCGACAGGCCCCAGTTATATAATGCGGGAAAATCCAGTCAAGCAGAACGCGGCAGCGAGCCGACCTGGATCAATTTTTAGCAGCCAAACGGGTATAATCAGCGAACGGCTTCACACAGGATCAATGCAGGTAACCATGACCGATTACAACAGGCCCCCCCAGTTTGACGAAGACTCTCAACATACGCTGCTGGTCGCGCCGGATGAGCCCGAATTACAGCCACCGCCCATGTACCAGGTGCTGCTGCTCAACGATGACTACACTCCGATGGATTTTGTGGTGGAAGTGCTGGAAGACTTTTTCGCCATGGACCGCGAAAAGGCAACGCAAGTCATGCTAAGGGTTCATAACCAGGGGCAGGGGCTCTGTGGTATTTATAGCCGTGACGTGGCAGAAACCAAGGCGATGCAGGTGAACCAGTACGCACGCGAGTGCGAACATC
>CAZVDA010000032.1:0-13714 GCA_964625365.1 uncultured Thiopseudomonas sp.
GCGAAGAAAAACTGCAGCTGCGCAAGTCCAAGCCGATGCTGATTGGCGCCGGTCTGATCTGGCTGCTGGTGGGCATTGTCAGCCCGGACGCCAAGGCTACCAAGGAAGCTTTTAGCGTCAACTTCCTCGACTTTACCGAACTGATGCTGTTCCTGCTGGTGGCCATGACCTACATCAGCGCCATGGAAGAACGCCGCACCTTTGACGCGCTGCGTGCCTGGATGGTGCAAAAAGGCTTCAGCTACCGCACGCTGTTCTGGCTGACCGGCATCATGGCTTTCCTCATCTCGCCTGTGGCCGACAACCTGACCACTGCCCTGCTGATGTGTGCCGTGGTACTTAAAGTGGCCGAGGGCCAGGCCAAGTTTATCGCCATGTGCTGTATCAACATTGTGGTGGCAGCCAACGCCGGCGGTGCGTTCAGCCCCTTTGGCGACATCACCACACTGATGGTCTGGCAAGCGGGCCGTGTCGAGTTCCTGGAGTTCTTTGACCTGTTCCTGCCTGCGGTACTGAACTTTGGCGTACCGGCGCTGATCATGAACTTCTTCATTCCTGCCGGTAAGCCTGAAGCAGTTAACGAGAAGGTGGAAATGAAGCGTGGTGCCAAGCGCATCATGGTGCTGTTCCTGCTCACCATCGTTACTGCGGTTCTGGGTCACCAGTTCCTCGGCCTGCCGCCCGTATTCGGCATGATGGTAGGTCTGGGCTACCTGCAGTTCTTCGGTTACTTCCTGCGCATGACCCTGCCCAAGTCGCTGGCCCGCAAGCGTCGCCGTGCCGAACGCAAACACGACGAAGAAGCCCTCAAGTACCTGGGCAGCGTGGTACCGTTTGACGTGTTCAACCGTGTGGCCAAGGCCGAGTGGGATACCCTGCTGTTCTTCTACGGTGTGGTCATGTGTGTAGGCGGCCTGGGCTACCTGGGCTACCTGCAGCTTGTATCCGTGGTGCTGTTTGACGGCCTGGGTGCCACCTGGGCGGCCGTGGGCATTGGCGTCATCTCCGCGATAGTGGACAACATTCCTGTCATGTTTGCCGTACTGGAAATGAACCCTGCCATCAGCCACGGTCACTGGCTGCTGGTTACCCTGACTGCCGGTGTCGGCGGCAGCCTGCTGTCGGTCGGTTCCGCTGCCGGTGTGGCGCTGATGGGTGCTGCCCGCGGCCATTACACCTTCATGAGCCACCTGCGCTGGCTGCCCGCCATTGCGCTGGGCTATGTCGCCAGTATCCTGTGTCACATGTGGCTGGGTACGCTGTTGGGTGTGTTTGAACGTTTCTAAGAAAACACAAAGAGCTGCAAACAAAGAAGGGTGCCAATTGGCACCCTTCTTTGTTTCTGCGCAAAAGACCATCAAAAGCTGCCGCTGACTCCCAAGGTTACACCGCGACCCGCTGCCTTCAGCTCGTAACCGCTGATGCCATCGGTCAAGTGCTCGTGATACTTCTTGTTGGTCAGGTTGCTCAGCTGCAGGTCAACACGGCTGGATTTCAGGCCGGCCATGCTGCCAAAGCCATAACCCAGATTGATATCGGCCGTGACAAAACCGGAGGTTTTATCCTCGGTGTTGTTGCTGAACTTTTTGGCGATGCGGTTCTGGCTGGCCACCGCACGCAGGCCGGTATGCCAGGAGAAGCCCAGTTCCGCCGGCTGGCCGATACCCAGACGCAGCTCGCTGGCCGGAGTCTGATACAGCGGCTCGTTGTCCTGCTTGTTTTTGCCGCGCAGCCAGGTAAAGCCGGCATCAACGATAAAGTCGCCAACCGGTTGCTCCAGATTGCCTTCCAGACCGTAGATGATCACCTTGTCGAGGTTTTCGGTACGCTTGACCGGCTGGTTGTTGGGCGGGTTTTTCTCACCGGTGATCCGGCCCGAAATATAGTCATCAATGCGGGTATAGAAGGCCGCCAGCTGATAGTTCTGTTGGCCGTCACGGCCTTTCAGGCCCAGCTCGTAACTGGTGGAGCGCTCGGCCTTGAGCTGCGGGTTACCGATGTGGAAGTAGCCGTCGCCGCGCTCGGCATCCTCAAAGCGTTCGCGCATGTCCGGCGAGCGATAGGCCTGACCAATATTGGCATACAGGTTCAGGGTATCGGTCAGTGGCTGCAGTGCACCCAGCGACCAGGAAAATGTGTTGTCACTACGTTTCAGGCCGCTGGTTTGCAGGCGGGTGCCCATGCCCTTCTGTTTGGCCGTGCCCTTGTTGTGGTCGTAGCGGGCACCGGCGGTCAGCTCGGTGCTGCCCAGGGTGAACTCATCCTGCACAAAGATACCGTAGGAGGTCAGCTTGGCGTCCTTGAACGGGTCGGTGCGCTGGGCAGAAAAGCCCGCTGCCGGGTTGAGCTGGTAACGTTCGGGGTCGCCGGTCATCTGCCAGGCTTCGCCGCCAAGGGTCAGCCAGTGTTCGCCCACTGCACCGTTCCACTGGCTGCGCAGGCCATGGGTAATAAAGCTAACATCGTTGACCACCAGATTGCGACCGGCACCGGACGACCAGCCACGGCTTTCACGGTACACCTCCTGGCGGTAAATATCGGTGCTCAGGGTGCCACCGGCCAGCGCCGCATCCAGCCCCAGCCCGTACATGTCACGAACCTGTCTGGGCGAGTGGATGGTCAGGGTGTTGTTTGGGCCCAGCACGGGATTGGGTACCTGACGCATCGAGCCGGGATACCAGACGTGCTCGTCCTGATGACGTTCGGCACGGGCACGCAGCACATAGCCGTCGGCCAGGCGGTACTGATATTTCAACAAGGCACTGGCGGATTCATAGCCGGTGTTCTTTTCGCGGCGGTCCGGGCTTTTGTAATTGCCCACATCACGACCGGCCAAACCGGCCACCAGGGCGTGATCGCTGTTGCTGGCTTCTACCAGCAAGGCACCGGCCACGCCACGATCGACACTGCTGGCCGACAGGCCAAAGCGTCCGCCAATACGGGCCTCGTCGCTAAAGGCAGGTTCGGGGGTCAGCAGGTTGACCACGCCGCCCATAGCACCGCCGCCATACAGCACCGAGGTCGGGCCCTTGACCACTTCCACGCGGTCGAGCAGTCCCATATCCATAAAGGACGCCAGCGCACCCTGCGGCTGTGCCGAGTTCATGCGGATGCCGTCCACCATCACTACTACGCTTTCCTTTTTCAGGCCGCGCAGCACCGGGTTCTGGCCCCAGGCGCCGTCGGAATGCAGTGCCAGGCCTGGCTGGCCGCGCAACAGGTTGCCGGCGGGGCCGGTGCTGGTAGCGTCGGGGCGGATCACTTCAATGGCTTGTGGAGTACTGAAGCTGTCGCTGGCATAGCCTTTGGCGGTGACCACATCGGTGCCCAGGTTGGCCTCGTCGGCCATGGCCAGTGTGGAGCTGGCTGCCAGACAGGCCAGCGCCAGGGGTTTAAGGTAAAATGTGCGCACGGAAACCTCGCCGGATTTAAAAAGGGTGTGCGCAACATAGACCAAACGATAATCATTATCAATATCTGTTCTGTTAAAGTCTTGACGAAAATCAGGACAGAAAAATAAAGCTCCCTTAAAATCCACAAGATTTATATTGTTTTGCCACCACTGCGCACCACGCCGGACCATGCCATGCCCCAGCTCTTGCTTGCCGCTATCCTGCTCGTTCTGTCTCTGTTTATGCCGGCTTGCGCCCGTGCCTTTGAAGCGGTTGCCGCAGGTGCGGAGCATATCGAACTGCTGCACCAGGGCGGTCTGGTCATCTACATGCGCCACGGCCGTACCGATGCACGCTTTCCGGATAAAATTCCGGTCGAGCTGGACAATTGCGCCAGCCAGCGGCCACTGTCGGATGCCGGCCGCCAGCAACTGGACCAGATCGGCCAGTATTTCGCCATGCTGCAATTACCGGTACAGCAGGTTGTCAGCAGCCCGTTCTGCCGCGCCGTTGAAAGCGCGCAGCGGGTGTTTGGCGGGCACCCGGTCGAGGTGGATGTACCGCTGCGCTATACCGCCGCCATGCCCGACCGCGAAAAACAACCGGCTGTCGAACGCACCCGGTACTGGATTTCGTTGCCGGTGGAAACAGCGGGCAGCAACCGGGTGGTGGTTGCCCACGGCCCCAATGTAGCCGAAATCATGGACTACCTGCCCGCCGAGGGCACCATGATCCTCTTTCGTCCACTGGGCGAAGGCCATAACCCCGCTTTTGAATACATCGCCAGCATTAGCGCAGATCACTGGCCGGTGCTGCTGCAGGCCCTTGACCTGACAGACCCCACCACCCGATGAAAGCCATCCACAGCCTCAAGCTGCTGTTGCTGCTGCCCCTGACCCTGATCTTGCTGCTGGCACTGCTGCTGATTTACACCAACATCACCCATCTGGGCAACGCACACCATGCCGCCGACCATGCACAGCAGGACGACCTGCGCGTGATTGGTGAAATGGCGGGGTTTGCCCGTGACCTGGCCAGGGTACAGCAGCGCATGAATAGTGCCCTGCAGGGTGCCATCAGCGGCGAGCTGAACGAGCTGCAGCTCTACCGGCTGCACAGTGAAATCGTCAATGAACTGGACCGGCTGTCCGGCATGATTGAACAGCTGTCGCACTCGCAACTGGTACAGGATGCCAACCACGGCAGCGCACGCGGGCTGCAGGACGCCTTTGCCGAATACCAGCGCTTTATCATCATGACGACCGATGTGCTGGCGGTTGACCCCGCAGTGGCCGGCGACTTTCTGCAGACCGCCACCGGCTATCATATCGAATTTTCCGTTTATGCCAGTAAAATCAAGCAACTACTGGCCAAGCGCGCGCAGCAGCGCAACAGCGAGCACACCGGAGATTTTGAGCTCTTGATGCAACGCCTGCTTTACGTCAGCCTGAGCGTACTGGTACTGGTCTTTGCCGTTGCCTTGTATGTCGCACGCCGCTCCAGCAGCAACATGATCGATATTGCCGAGGGGCTATCGCAACTGGCCCACCAGCAAGGCAGCCGCATCGAGCTGCCGCGCATCGAGTACCTCAACCAGCACAGCCATGGCGAGCTGAAGCTGATCACCGGCAAGCTGCTGGATTTTCGCCATGCCCTGCAGCGCCAGCGTGAAGCCGAAGAAAAAGCCTTTCAGCTGGCTTTTCACGACCCGCTGACCGGCCTGCCCAACCGCCGGCTGCTGGACGAGCGCCTGCAGCAGGCGATTGGCGAATCCCGTCGCCATGCCCTGATTTCCGCCCTGCTGGTGCTGGATCTGGATGCCTTTAAGCAGGTCAACAACAGCCGCGGACATAACGTCGGTGACCAGCTGCTGCAGGAAGTCGCCCGCCGGCTGGCGACTGCGGTAAAAAGCTCGGATACCGTGGCCCGCATTGGCGGCAATGCCTTTGCCATACTGCTGCCCGCACAGGGCGCGTCGCTGGCCGAAGCCGCCAGCCGCGCCGTGCAACAGTGGGAGCGTCTGGCCGACAGCATTATCCAGCCGGTCGTGCTGGGTGCTACCCCTCTGTTTATCAGCGCCGGTTGCGGCATTACCCTGTTTGACAGCACCACGCCCGACAGCAGCCAGCCGCTCAAACAGGCCGAAGCGGCCATGTACCGCGCCAAAACGGACGGCCGCAACCGCATGCGTTTTTTCGATGCGGCCATCCAGCAACAGCAGGCCCAGCAGTCCGAACTGGAAAACGACCTGCGCCGTGCGCTTGAGCTCGACCAGCTGGTACTGTTTTTCCAGCTACAGGCTGATGCCAGCGGCCAGCCGCGTGGCGTTGAAGCCCTGTTGCGCTGGCAGCATCCACAGCGCGGCCGGGTAGCGCCGGACCTTTTTATTTCGCTGGCCGAATCCTCCGACCTGATCCTGCCGATTGGCGAGTGGGTACTGCACAGCGCCTGCCAGCTGCTGCATCAATGGGCCGCACGGACGGCACGCTGCGGCCTGAGCATTGCCGTCAACGTCAGTGCCCGCCAGTTTCGCCAGCATGATTTTGTGGAACGGGTACAGCAGGTACTGGCCGATACCGGCGCGCCACCCGCACGCCTGAAGCTGGAAATTACCGAAAGCCTGGTCATTGAAAACATCGAGCAGACCGTAGCCAAAATGCATGCGCTGCGCGAACTGGGCGTGCGGCTGTCGCTGGATGATTTTGGTACCGGCTATTCGTCCCTGCAATATCTGAAACGCATGCCGCTGGACCAGCTAAAAATCGAACAGTCATTTGCCCGCGATGTGGAAACCGACTCCAGCAGTGCCGCCATTGTGCAGGCCATCATTGCCATGGGGCAGGCCCTGTCAATCGAGGTAATTGCCGAAGGCGTGGAAACGGCCGGTCAACAGGCTTTTCTGCAGCGTCTGGGCTGCCAGCTCTATCAGGGCTATCTGTACAGCAAGCCGCTGCCACTGGCGCAGCTGGAGAGCTTGCTGGACCGTTATCAGCACGACACCTGAACACAGCGCGACAGTGCTTCCAGCCCGGCACCCATCGGCGTCAACAGGTCACTGGCCCTGTGCGGCCAGGCGTTCACCGGCCCGCGCATTCAGCCAGACGCGACAGGTTGCCGGTGTGGCGTGTTCCCCGGCTCAGGCCTGCAGCTGTTGCAGCCGCTGCACAAATTGCTGTTCGTCCAGCACCTCGATGCCCAGCTCCTGCGCCTTGGCCAGCTTGGAGCCGGCAGCTTCGCCGGCCACCACCACTGCGGTTTTGGCGGATACCGAACCGGCCACCTTGGCACCCAGCGCTTCCAGCTGCGCCTTGGCTTCGCTGCGGGTCAGGCCGGTCAGGGTGCCGGTCAGCACCCAGGTCTGGCCGTCCAGCGGGGCGCTGCTGCCCTGCACCGCTTCGCAGCTCCAGTGCAGGCCAAACTCCAGCAGTTGCTGCTCGGCCTGACGGATACGCTCACGCTGTAACACATCCTGTAAAAACTCGCGCAGGGCACGCACGGCTTTTTCCGGCAACTTGGGCACGGAGCTTAAATCCAGCCAGTCGGCAGCCAGCAGACGCTCCAGGCTGCCAAAGTGGTCGGCCAGCCGCTGCGCACCGGTACGGGCAATGCCGCTAACCTGCCACTGCTCGATAAAGGCCGCCAGACTGACCGAGCCGTGCAGACCAGCGGCCAGCCCGCCCTGCCCCTGCGGCTCGATTCCGCACTGCAGCAGGTCATCCACCACGCTGCGGTTGTGCTCGTCACGGAAGAAATTGTGGATTTCATGGGCCGCTTCGACGCCCACATCCGGCAGCCACATCAGGGTCTGCGGCAGTGCCTGGCGGATACGCTGCAGCGAGCCCAGCGAACGGGCCAGCGTTTTGGCCGTTTCCTCGCCCACATCGGGAATGCCCAGCGCAAACAGAAAACGTGCCAGCTCCGGCTGTTTACTACCGGCCACCGCTTCCAGCAGGTTTTGCGTGGACAGCTCGGCAAAGCCGTCCAGGCCAATCACCTGTTCGGCGGTTAGCCGGTACAGGTCGGCGGGCGAGCGTACCAGCTGCCGCTCCACCAGCTGGTCGAGGATTTTTTCGCCCAGCCCGTCCATGTCCATCGCCTTGCGCGACACAAAGTGCAGCAGCGCCTGCTTGAGCTGTGCCGGACAGCTTAAACGCCCGACGCAGCGCCAGATCGCCCCTTCACTCATCTGTTCACGGCCCTTGCTGCGGCGCACCAGCCGGGTGCGTTCCACATCCGAGCCGCACTCGGGACATTGCTGCGGCATGATCACCGCACGGGCATCATCCGGGCGGCGCTCCAGCACCACCTGGATCACCTTGGGAATCACGTCACCGGCACGGCGGATAATCACGCTGTCGCCAATTTTTAGTCCCAGCCGTTCGATTTCGTCCATGTTGTGCAGCGTGGCATTGGACACGGTGACGCCGCCCACCTGCACCGGCTGCAACCGCGCCACCGGGGTAATGGCACCGGTACGCCCGACCTGAAACTCGACATCCTGCAAAACGGTGATTTCTTCCTGGGCAGGAAACTTGTAAGCAATCGCCCAGCGCGGCTCGCGGGCGCGGAAACCCAGTTCTTCCTGCAGCGCCACCCGGTTGACCTTGAACACCACACCGTCGATTTCGTAGGCCAGCTGGCTGCGGCGGCTGCCGATGTCGGCGTAATAGTCCAGACAGCCCTGCACGCCCTGCACCACGCGCATCTCGCCGCTGATGGGAATGCCCCAGGCTTTCAACCGCTGCAGGGTGGCGCTGTGGCTGTCGGCCAGCCCGCCGCTGGCGCTGCCGTAGCAGCAAAACTCCAGCGGACGGGTGGCGGTGATGCGCGCATCCAGCTGGCGCAGGCTGCCCGCCGCGGCATTGCGCGGGTTGGCGAAAGGTTTGCCGCCTTCATTGCGCATGCGCTCGTTGAGCGCCTCAAAACCGGCCAGCGGCATAAAGACTTCGCCACGCACTTCCAGCACGTCCGGCCAGCCGTCGCCCTGCAGGCGCAGCGGCACATTGCGGATGGTGCGCACGTTATGGGTAATGTCTTCGCCGGTTTCGCCGTCGCCCCGGGTCGCGGCCTGGGCCAGCACCCCATTGCGGTACAGGATGCTGACCGCCAGACCGTCCAGCTTGGGTTCGCAACAAAACTCGGTCTGCACCTGCGGCGCGGCAAACAGGTCATCCATGGCCGGCGCATCATCGGCCTGCCCCACCCGCTGCACAAAGGCGTGCATGTCGGCTTCGGCAAAGGCATTGCCCAGACTGAGCATGGGCACCGCATGGCGAATCTGGCTAAAACCGGCCAGCGGCTGGCCGGACACCCGCTGGGTGGGCGAGTCGGCCGTGATCAACTGCGGGTATTCGGCTTCCAGCTGTTTCAGCTGGCCAAACAGCCGGTCGTATTCGGCATCCGGTACGCTGGGCGCGTCCAGCACATAATACTGATGGTCATGGGCAAGAATCTGCTGGCGCAGCTGCTGCACCTGCTGTTCAACGGCCTCGGGTCGGGTCATGGCTGGGCGTATCCGCTATCAATGGGTTGCGTGGGCAGGAACCGGACAAACAAAAGCCGCTGTACAACGGATGCACAACGGCTGTTTGTCAACGCTGTACCGGCTTAGTACTTGATGCGCATCTGGCGACGTTCAAAATCCACAATGCGCTGACGGTAATGGCCGATGGTCTGGCCGGTCAGGTCGCTGCGGCTGTCGTCCTTGAGTTCACCGCCCAGCTCGCTGGCCAGTTTGCGGGCAGCAGACAGCATCAGCTCAAAGGCCTGCTTGGGTTGTTTGGGGCCGGGCAGGCTCATAAAGAAGCACAGTGAACGGGTGCTGAAGTCTTCCAGGTTGTCCAGGTCAAATACACCCGGATTGAGCGCGTTGGCCATGGAAAACAGCTTGTCGCCGGAGCCGGTCATGCTTTCATGGCGGTGGAAAATTTCCATGTCGCCAAAGCGCATGCCGCTTTCCAGTACCGACTGCAGCAAATCCTGCCCCTGGAAGCCGTCCGGCGAGCTGGATTCGACATAGATGATGAAAATATCGCTGATTTCGCTGTTGTCGGCTGGCTCTGCCGGCTCGTCACGGGCGGCGGTAGCAACCGGCTCGTCCCGTGCGCTAATAGGAGGCTCGGTTTCGGCCAGCGGCTCGTTGTCAAAGCTGGACGGCGCAACGGGAAACACCTGCGGCTCGTTGGGGGCTACCTCGCCGGAGTCGCCCAGCACCGGCTCGCGTGACTGTACCACCCGCGCCGGCCCCAGAATCTCGCTGTTTTCGGTTTCTTCGGAAAACTGGCTGATCAGCTTGCGGTCGAGCTTGAACTTGAGCGTACTGCGGCCCAGGTAACGGCGAAAACCGTCTGCCACAATAGCCAGAATGATCAGGACGCCAATAATGGCCAGCCACTCGCGCAATCCAATACCCATACGTTGTTCACCACCCCAAACACTCAAGACCAACAACGACAGCCCAACTGGTGCGGCTGCCTGCTCCCGTAAATCCGTCAGAGTCCATTTCTGCCCGTTTGTTGCATAAAGTCCGGCATTCTAACAAATCATAATGGCCGATGTGCACCCTTTTGTAACACTTCTATTGCTCGGCCAGCGCCACGGCTTCTTCGAGGTTGACGGAAACCAGCCGTGAGCAGCCCGGCTCCTGCATGGTCACCCCCATCATCTGCTCCGCCATTTCCATGGCGATCTTGTTATGGGTGATATAAATAAACTGCACCTGCTCCGACATTTCCTTCACCAGCCGCGCATAACGGCCAACGTTGGCGTCGTCCAGCGGCGCATCCACCTCGTCGAGCATGCAAAACGGTGCCGGATTAAGCTGAAAGATGGCAAACACCAGCGACAGCGCAGTCAGCGCCTTCTCGCCGCCGGACAGCAAGTGGATGGTGCTGTTTTTCTTGCCCGGCGGACGCGCCATGATGGCCACGCCGGTATCCAGCAAGTCCTCGCCGGTCAGCTCCAGCCAGGCGGTGCCGCCGCCAAATACCTTGGGAAACAGCGTCTGCAGGCCGCTGTTGATTTGCTCGAAGGTATCCTTGAAGCGCTGGCGGGTTTCACGGTCGATCTTGCGGATAACGTTTTCCAGCGTAGCCAGCGCTTCTTCAAGGTCGTCATTTTGCGCATCCAGAAAGGTCTTGCGCCCGGCCTGCTGGCGATATTCCTCGATGGCCGCCAGGTTGATGGCACCCAGCCGCTGAATCTGGCTGGCCAGCTGCTCAATCTGCGCCTGCCAGCTATCGGCACTGGCATCGGCGGGCAAGCCCAGCAACACCTCGTGTACGCTGTCGCCCTGCTCCTGCAATTGTTCTTCCAGCGCCTGGCGCTGCACTTCCAGCGTGTGCCAGTTCAGGCGCAGTTTTTCCGCATCGCTGCGGATTTGCTCGGCTTGCTGGCTGGCTTCGTGGCGCTGTTTTTCCACCTGGCGCAACTGGTTGTCCAGCTCGTCCAGCGCCAGCCGGGCGCTGCGTAGTTCTTCATCCACCTGCAACCGCTGCTGCAGCTGTTCTTCCAGCCGCGCCTGATGCAGCTCAATGGGCGACTCGCCTTCGGCCAGCCCCAGTGCCAGCTGCTCCTGGCGTTCGCTGGCACGCTCAATCTGCTGTTTTAGCCGCTCCAGCGCCTGTTCAGTGGCCTGACGCTGCGTTTCCAGCTTGCCCTGTTGCAGGCTCAGCGCCTGCCACTGTTGCTGATGCTGCTGGGCCTGCTGGCGGGCCTGTTCCAGCTGCTGACGCAGACTGCTTTGCCGTTGCTGCAACTGCTCGCTGCTGTGTTCACTTTGGTCCACCAGCGCCTGCGCATCGTCCAGCTGCAGGCCCGCCTCGGCCAGCAGTTCCTGCTCCAGCGCCTGCTGTTCACGCAACTCGTCCAGCTGTTCGGCACCCTGCTGCAGACGTTGCTGCAGTTGCTCACCCCGCGCCTGTTCGGCGGCCAGCCGGCTGGACAGCTGTGATAATTGCGCTGCGGTTTGCTGCTCGCGTTCACGCAATGGGCGTACCGCCTGCTGAAGCTGGTTGCGTGCTTCGCTGCAGGCATCCAGCCGGTTTTCCAGTTCGGCCAGTTGCGGCTCCAGCTGTTCCAGCTCATCCTGCAGGCTGGCCAGCAGCTGCGCCCGTTGCAGTACGCCCTGTTGCGGATTGCTGCCTTTTTGTACCCGGCAAAACGCCGGCCCCAGCCAGTAACCGTCACGGGTCACCAAGCTCTGACCCGGCAGCAAGTGTGGCAGTTGCTGCAGCGCCTGTGCCAGCGTCTCCACCGCGCCCACCTGCCCCAGCCAGGCCGACAAATCCAGCGGACTGGCTTCGATTTTCTCCAGTAGCGATCCGGCCATGGCCGCCACCGGCGCAGCGTTTTTCAGCAGACGCAGCGAGCCTTCGGCCAGCTCTGCCAGTGCCGGTGGCCAGGCATCGACACAGTGCGCCTGCAGGTCGGCAGCCAGCACGGTTTCTACCGCCTGCTCCCAGCCGCTGGCTACCCGCAGCTGGTGCAACAAGGGCCGGGCATCGGCCAGACCGGCCTGCTGCAGCCAGTCCTGCAGATCATCATCCGGCTGTTCCTGCAGTGCCTGCAGCGCACTGCACTGCCCCTGCAGTTGGTGCAGCCGCGAGCGGCCTTCGTTTAGCTGCTGTTGCAGCTGGCGCTCCTGCTCCTGCAGCTGGTGCAGCTGTTCCTGTTGTTCGTCCTGCTGCAAACGCAGCAGCTGGTGTTCTTCCTGCAACAGGGCCAGCTCATCTTGCAACGGCTCCAGGCTGCTGCCGGCCAGACTGGCCTGCAGCTCCTGCTGTTCGGCCTGCAGCCGCTGGCTGCGCTGTTCCAGCTGTTGGCGGCTGGCGTTCAGTTGTTCGATACGCAAACGCACCCGTTGCAGGGCTTCACGAGGCTGCTGGCCGGCCAGACTGGCCGCCTGCCACTGATCCTGCCACTGCTGCCAGGCGTCTTCGGCCTGCATCAACTGCGCTTGCGCCAGCGCGTGCCGTTGTTCCGCTTCGGCGCACTGCTCCTGCAACAGGGCTTCGTCCTCATCCAGCTGTTCCAGCAGCTGGCGGTCCTGCAGCAGATGCGCCTCGGTTTCCTGCCGCTGACGCTCGGCATCACGCAGGTCATCCTGCAACTGCTGCAGGCGCTGGCGGGCATGCTGGATGGCCTGCTCGGTGCGGGCAATCTCGGCACCCACCAGATAAAAACGGGCCTGCACCTGATTGAACTGCTCGCTGCTGTCGTGATGCTGGTCGCGCAGCTGTTCAGTTTGGGCATCGGCCTGATACTGCAGGCGAATCTGTGCCTGCAGGCCGGTTTCCCGCTCATTGAGCAGCTGTTGCAGCTGTGCGGCCTGTTCGGTCAGCCCCTGCCAGCGCATGGCAGTGAGCTGGGTTTCAAAACGCTGGCTATCGGCCCTGAGTGCCTGATAGCGCTCGGCAGCCTGCGCCTGGCGCTGCAGACGGTCAAGCTGGCGGCCCAGTTCGTCACGCAGGTCGGTCAGCCGGGCCAGGTTGTCCTGGGTGCGGCGCATGCGGTTTTCGGTTTCACGGCGGCGCTCCTTGTATTTGGAGATGCCGGCGGCTTCCTCGATAAAAATCCGCAAATCGTCGGGACGCGCTTCCACCAGCCGCGAAATCATGCCCTGCTCGATAATCGCATAACTGCGCGGCCCAAGGCCGGTGCCCAGAAACAGGTCGGTAATGTCGCGGCGGCGGCACTTGGTGCCGTTCAGGTAATAGGTGCTTTGCGCCTCGCGGGTAACCTGGCGACGCACGGAAATTTCCGCATAGCTGGCGTATTCGCCAGGAATCTTGCCTTCGCTGTTGTCAAACACCAGCTCGATGCTGGCCCGCGACACCGGCTTGCGGCTGGTGGAACCGTTGAAGATGACATCGGTCATCGCCTCGCCGCGCAGGTTTTTCGCCGAACTTTCACCCAGCACCCAGCGCACCGCATCAATGATGTTCGACTTGCCACAACCGTTCGGCCCCACCACGGCAGTCATGTTGCCGGGAAAGCTGACAGTAGTGGGGTCCACAAAGGACTTGAAGCCGGACAGGCGGATGCACTTAAGACGCACGCAGGGTACTCAGCTGTTCATGGAAAAGGGCAATTCTAGCGAAGCGGCGGCTAGATGACACTGTTTCTGCACAACCTGTTCTACACGCTGTAACGCAGGATAGGCACCATACAGCGTTTCAAACCGCTCACGCACCCGTGCAAGCTGCTTCGGCAAAGCAGTTGCCATCTGTTTGACTCTTGCCAGCACAAAACGGGGCTGCAATCCGCAGTGAATACACCCTCTCATCATGCTGCGCATGATAAGGGGCTTCTCGCTCCGCAAT
>CAZVDA010000033.1:0-13503 GCA_964625365.1 uncultured Thiopseudomonas sp.
CTGGTCAAGGAGCGGGCGCAATTTACCGTGGTCGGTGATGATGACCAGTCGATCTATGCCTGGCGCGGCGCACGGCCGGAAAACCTGATGCAGCTCAAAGAGGACTTTCCCTCGCTCAAGGTGATCATGCTGGAGCAGAACTACCGCTCAACCGGCCGCATCCTCAAGTGCGCCAACACGCTAATTGCCAACAACCCGCATGTGTTCCAGAAGCAACTGTGGAGCGACATGGGCTTTGGCGATCCGATCCGCGTGCTGCGCTGTCGTAACGAAGACTCTGAAGCGGAACGCATTGCGGTGGAAATCCTCACCGAACACCTGCGCACGGGCCGACCTTACAGCGAATTTGCCATCCTTTACCGGGGCAACTATCAAGCCAAACTGATGGAGCTGAAGTTGCAGGTGCACAAGATCCCCTACCGGCTGACCGGCGGCACCAGCTTTTTCAGCCGTCAGGAAGTTAAGGACTTGATGTCCTACTTCCGCCTGCTGATTAATCCGGATGATGACAACGCCTACCTGCGCGTGATCAACGTGCCACGGCGCGAGATCGGCTCGGCCACGCTGGAAAAACTCAGTGCCTATGCCACCGCACGCAAGGTCTCATTGTATGAAGCCAGTGCCGAACTGGGTCTGCGCGAACAGCTGGCCGAGCGTTACACCGAGCGTCTGGCCCGCTTCAAGCACTACATGGACAAGCTACGCCAGCGTTGCTTTAGCGACGATCCTATGGCGGCGCTCAACGAGATGCTGCTGGATATCGACTACGAAAACTGGATTCGCCAGAACAGCTCCAGCGAAAAGGCCGCCGAGTACCGCATGGCCAACGTGCAGTTTTTGCTGGACGCGCTGAAAAACACGCTGGAGCGTGACGACGAAGGCGAGCTGACCATTGAAGATGCCATCGCCAAGCTGGTGCTGCGTGACATGCTGGAGCGCCAGGAGGAAGAGGCCGAGGGTGCTGATGGCGTGCAGATGATGACCCTGCATGCCTCCAAGGGGCTGGAGTTTCCGGTGGTGTATATCATGGGCATGGAAGAAGAAATCCTGCCGCACCGCTCCAGCATCGAGGCGGAAACCGTCGAGGAAGAGCGCCGGCTGGCCTACGTCGGCATTACCCGCGCCCGCCAGAACCTGACGCTGACGCTGGCCAGCAAGCGCAAGCAGTATGGCGAAGTGATCGAATGTACGCCCAGCCGCTTTCTAGACGAGCTACCCGCTGAAGATCTGGTCTGGGAAGGACTGGACGAAGCACCGCCCGAAGCCAAAAAAGCCCGCGCCGGCAGTGCCCTGGCCGATATGCGGGCCATGCTGGGCGGCTAACGTCTAGCCAATGGCCGGTGGCGTGCGCCCCAGCCACAGGATCATCCCCCCGCAAAACAGGGTAAGCCCGATGACGAACCACACAAAACGCCGCAGCGTGCGGGTCTTGTGTGCCTGTTGCTGTCTGGGCAGGGCCATACCGCAGTGCTCGCAGCTCTGCTGGCTGTCGGCGGTTTCCTGATGGCAAAAAAGGCAGGTGGCCATGGGCAGTCCTCGGCTGGAATGAATGCCGGTAGCCTAGTACCAGCCGGCATGCACACCAATGATGGCAGTCAAGCGCTGCCTATTCGTAGTTCTCCAGACGCTCGCGGTCAAGGATACAGATCCGCCGGCCATCCACGCGCAGGATACCTTCGTGGCTGAGGTGGTGAATGATGCGCGAGAAGGTTTCCGGCTGGATCGACAGCTGGCCGGCAATCAGCCGCTTGGCAATCGGCAGCTCGAAACTGGGCGTTTCACAGGTGCTGCAGGAACGCAGCGCCTGCGACAGCAGGTAACGGATCACCCGGTGGGTGGCGTTTTTCAGCGACAGGATTTCAATCTCGTTGATCCGCGTATGCAGGCGGATCGACAGTGCCGCCAGCAGGGCACTGGCCAGCTCCTGGTTCTCGCGGATCAGTCCCATATAGGCAGTATTGGACAACAGCAACAACTGGGTGGGACTCACCGCCTGCGCGGTGGCCACATAGTTTTTGGTGTCCATGAACATCATGGCCTCGGCAAAGGTTTTGCGGTCACCAATTACTTCAAACACCTTTTCCTGGCCGTCCGGGGTCAGGCGGTAGATCTTGATGCTGCCGGAAATAACAAAACCAAAATGCTGGCAGGGATCACCCTGACGGAAGACATACTCGTCCTTTTCCAGATTGACCAGCTGGCTTTCTTCCAGCAATTTGGCCAGCTGGCTTTCACCCAGCGGCTGAAACAGGTGATGTTCGCGCAAAATGCGCTGGTGTAAAGGATGGGGTTCCATGGGCAGTTCTCGGCAAAAAAGGGGTGCGCACTCGCGCCAACAGCCACAGGCTACCATATTGCGTACCACTTGACAGATCAAACGGGTGTTTTGATCAGGCCGCAGCCAACAACAAAACACTTTTAAAACAAGGATATGACTATTTCGCCCGCCAGTCGCAAAAGCAGCCTGCCGCCAGGGTATTGGCCGCGGCCACCGGCCGCCCCTGCAGGAGGGCGTCCAGCACCGGCTCGATAAAACTGTTGCTGGAGGTGCACACCGCGCCTTCGCTGTAAGGGCCGAAATAGGCCAGCGTACCGCTGCGGTCAAAGATGGCCACAGCCGGGCTGGCCGGCAAGCCGTCAGCGCCATGCAAGTCCCCCAGCGGCTGCATGGCCTGCAACGGGCGGGGCAAGCGGCCACTGGTGCCGGCTTTCTGGACGTGATAAAAATCCACCGCTGCCCCATACTCCTGCATCATTTCTGCCAGATGTTGCTGATTGCCGGCATTGCACGGGCAGGACGGCTCCCAGAAATGCACCAGCCGGACCTTGCCAAAACCGCCAATACGGGCCGGAAGCTGCAGCGCTGCGCCGCTAAACAGGGTGGCCGAATCACTGAAGGTGCGGATGTAGCGACCCTGATACCACCACAGGGCGCTGGCCATGGCGGCCAGCCAGCCGGCAATCAGGACAGCAGTCAGGGTTTTTTTTCGCATGAAGATAGCGCCGGTACACAATAAAGGCCGAAGTGCCTGCAGACTAGACTGCCACGCAGAAGGTTGAAACCCCATGAACAAATTGTCGCAGGCCGTACAGTCATGACCTTGCTGTCCAGCCACACCGCAGCCGACTGGATGCAGGCTGCATCCCTGCCGCCCCTTGCCGGCACCGAGCCGGAACCAGGCTGGGTCGCACACTGGCGCGCCTATTACGGCATCGACTTTGCTGCCGGCAGTACGGCTGTTCAACAACGGCTGGGCCGTCTGCCGGTGGCCGGCTACCAGCTGGCGGTACAGGTTTACACGCCAGTGCAGCCGGCGCGAGGTAGCTGTATTGTACTGCACGGCTATTACGACCACATGGGGCTGTATGGCCACCTGTATGGCTGGTTGCTGCAACAGGGCTATGCGGTACTGACCTGCGATCTGCCCGGCCATGGCCTGTCCACGGGGCCACGCGCCAGCATTGGCTCCTTTGACGAATACCAGCAGGTGCTGCAGGCGCTGCTGGCTCAGATCGCGCCCCTGCAATTGCCGGCACCGGTGCACCTGGTTGGCCAGAGCACCGGCGCGGCGATTGGTCTGGACCTGGCCCTGCGCGGCTGGCCCCGCGAGCTGGACCAGCTGGTGATGCTGGCCCCGCTGGTGCGCCCCCGCGCCTGGCAACAGTCCAAAATGCTCTATCACGGCCTGCGGCCCTTTGTACGGCAGATTCCCCGTCGGCGCTCGCAAAACTCCGGTGATGCAACATTCCTGCAATTTCTGGAACAGGACCCGCTGCAACCGGGCGTGCTACCGGTGGCCTGGGTAGGTGCACTGGCACAATGGATTCCACGTATCGAACAGGCGGCACCGGTGGCCATTAGGCCGGTCATTGTGCAGGGCGATTCCGACCGTACCGTGGACTGGCAACACAACCTCGATGTGCTGCAGGATAAATTTGCAAATCCATACATATGCATATTACCGGGTGCGCAACATCACCTGGTCAACGAGCTGGAACACCACAGGCATAAAGGTTTCGAGTTTATTGGCCGCTACCTGCCGTGACCACTACTTATTCCAATATGCTATTGATGAATCACCAATAAGTCTTTGTAGGCATAAAAAAGGGTGCGTAGTATCACGGCGTCAAAGGTCCATTTACCTGATTCCGAGGAGCCAACATGACCCGCCTGACCGTACAAACCCTGGAAACCGCCGCCCCCGAAGCTGCCGAGCGCCTGCAAAATGCTTACAAGGCCAACGGTTTTATTCCCAACCTGCTGGGCGTGCTGGCCAACGCACCGACCGCGCTGGAAACCTATCAGGTGGTAGGTGCCATCAACGGCCGTACCAGCCTGTCGCCTGCCGAGCGTGAAGTGATCCAGATTACCGCGGCCAGCCGCAACGGTTGTGGTTTCTGCGTGGCCGGCCACACCAAGCTGTCACTGAAAGCGCTCAAGCTGGACGAAAAGCTGGTCGCCGACCTGCGTGCCATCAACCCGCTGGACGATCCCAAGCTCAATGCGCTGGCCCAGTTCACCCTGGCGCTGATTGACCAGCGCGGCCAGGTATCCAACGAGCAGCTGCAAGAGTTCCTGGCCGCCGGTTACGGCGAGCAGCAGGTGCTGGAAGCGGTGCTGGGCGTCAGCCTGGCCACCCTGTGCAACTACGCCAACAACGTGGCACAAACCCTGATCAACCCGGAACTGCAGGACTTCGCATGACCACTCACACCCAGCCCGTAGACCTGCAACAGGTCCGCGATTACATCCGCGACCAGCTGGCACCGCTGGTTGAAGCCATTGACCGCGAAGGCCTGTATCCGCGCGAATTCATGCACGGGCTGGGCCAGCTGAACGGTTATGCGGCAGTGGCTCCGGTCGAATACGGTGGTCTGGGTGCCAGCCTGGCCGACCAGATCGAAGTCACCGCCACCGTAGCGGAAACCTGCGGTTCTACCGGTTTTGTGGTCTGGTGTCAGGCGGCCTGCGTCTGGTACCTGACCCACTGCCCCAACGAGGCGGTGCGTGCCCGCTACCTACCAGCGGTGGCCCGTGGCGAGCTGCTGGCCGGCACCGGCATGTCCAACACCGTCAAGCACCTGTCCGGCATCGAAGCCATTCGCCTCAAAGCCAGGCGTGACGGTGATGGCTACCGTATTGAAGGCGTATTGCCCTGGGGCTCAAACCTGGCCGAGAACCAGCTAATCATTGCCGCTGCGGCACTGGACGAGGGCGGTTACATCATGTTTGCCGCCGAGCTCGACCCGCAGCAGGTCGAATTGCGCGCCTGTCCAACGTTCTCCGGCCTGGAAGGTACCCATACCTTTAACGTGCGCTTCCGTGATACCGCGGTGGCCGCTGATCAGGTACTGGCGCATGCCGACCAGTTTGCCGCCCATATCCAGCGCATCAAGCCGGGCTTTTGTCTGAGCCAGATCGGCATGGGCGCAGGCATCATCCGTGCCAGCATCAACAGCATCGAGCGCTTTAACCGCAGTCTGGAGCACGTCAACTGCTTTCTGGACGACCAGCATGACGAGCTGCAAGCCGAGCTGAATGCCCTGCTGGACGAAACCTGCACACTGGCCCGTCAGGCCGATACCAACACCACCGACACGTTGGCGGTGCTGCGCCTGCGTGCCCGTGCTTCCGAGTTGAGTCTGGATGCTACCCGCTCCGAGGCGCTGCATACCGGTGCCCGTGGCTACCTGATGAACCATGGTGCCCAGCGCCGCCAGCGCGAGGCGCTGTTTGTGGCCATTGTCACCCCGGCCCTGAAACACCTGCGCAAGGACATCCGTGCGCTGGAACAGGCGGGTTGAAGTGGTCATGAGTGATGCACAGCAGGTGCTGCAGGCAGACAACATCCTGCTCGACTACGTGCAGGACAACGGCAGCCGCAAACAGGTACTGACCGGTTTTTCCATGCAGGTCACTGCCGGCGAAATTGTTGCTGTGCTGGGCCCCAGTGGCGTCGGCAAGTCTACCTTGCTGCGCGTGCTGGCCGGTTTGAAACAGCCGTCAACCGGCGAGGTACGGTTACACGGCAAGCCGGTCACCGGGCCACACCCACGGCTGTCGTTCATGTTTCAGGACCCCAGCCTGCTGCCGTGGCTTAACCTTGAGGCCAATGTCGGCTTTGGCCTGGATTTTCGCAGCCAGCCACAACTGGACAAGTCTGCCCGCCGTCAGCGGGTACTGGATGCCATTGCCGAAGTACGCCTGAGTGATGCCCGCAAGCTGTATCCGCGCGAGCTGTCGGGCGGCATGGCCCAGCGTGTGGCACTGGCCCGCAGCCTGGCCCGTCAGCCGGAGCTTTTGCTGCTGGATGAGCCATTTAGCGCGCTGGATGAGGTGATCCGCGCCGACATGCAGCAATTGTTGCTGGAAGTCTGCCAGCGCCACCACACCGCCGTGGTGATGATTACCCACGATATTGACGAAGCCCTGCTGCTCGCCGACCGGGTGATTCTGCTGGGTGGCCAGCCAGGCCGTCTGCTGCGCGAATGGACACCGCCGGCTGAACGCCCACGCAATCCGGCCAGCGAAGCACTGGCGCTGATGCGGCTGGAAATTCTGCAAACCCTGCAGGATGCGCTCAAGCCGCCAGTGGATATGGACAGCTGGGTGCCGGCGATTTGATTTGTTTGATTTTTTGAGGTGTTGCCATGTGCGGTTCCTGTAATGTTCCCGGTCATGCCGGCTTTGGCCGCCGTGACTTTCTAAAACTGGCCGGCCTGTTTACCGCTGCCGGTTCCTTCCCGTTGTTGAGCCAGCTGCAACAGGCGCAGGCCGCAGAGCCGGATGCGCCGCTGCGTATCGGCTACCTGCCGATTACCGATGCTGCGCCTTTACTGGTCGCCCATCATCAGGGGCTGTTTGCCGAGCTGGGTCTGAACGTGGAAAAACCCCGCATGTTCCGCAGCTGGGCCCAGCTGGTGGAAGCCTTCCTCAGCGGTGGCGTTAATCTGGTGCACGTACTGGCACCCATGGCGATCTGGTCCCGCTATGGCAGCGGTGCCGCCACCAAGGTGGTGGCCTGGAACCACATCAACGGCTCCAGCCTGACCGTGGCCGCCGGCAACGGCATTGACCGCATCGAGGATCTGGGCGGCAAAACACTGGCGATTCCCTTCTGGTATTCCATCCATAACGTGGTGCTGCAACTGGTGTTGCGCAAGCATGGACTGGAGCCGATTACCCAGGGCACGCCCGGGCCGAAGCAGGTGGCGCTGAGCGTAATGGCGCCATCCGACATGCTGCCCGGCCTGGCTGCCGGCAGCATTGCCGGCTATATCGTTGCCGAACCCTTCAACGCCGCTGCCGAGCTGAACGGCGTAGGCAAGGTGTTGCGCTTTACCGGCGATGTCTGGAAGGACCATGCCTGCTGCGTGGTGCAGATGCACGAAGCCGATCTTCAGCAGCGGCCCGAATGGAGCCAGAACGTGGTCACCGCACTGGTGCAGGCGCAAGCCTGGATGCGGGAGCACCGTGAAGAAACCGTGGCTATTTTGAGCAAGGACAATGCCGCCGGTTACACGCCGCACACCCGTGAAACCCTGGCCCGCGTGCTGCTGGGCGATCTCGCCCAAACCGATAGCGGCCTGATCCAGCACCCCGACTGGCAGCAGCAGCGCATTGATTTTCAGCCCTACCCCTTTGCCAGCTACACCAAACAATTGGTAACGCTGCTCAAGGATACGGCCGTCAAGGGCAGTACCCGTTTTTTGCAAAATCTGGACCCGGCTTTTGTGGCCCGTGATCTGGTCGATGACCGCTTTGTGCGTCACGCCATTGAGCTGCAGGGCGGCATGGCCGCTTTTGGACTACCTGACAGCTTCCAGCGCCAGGAGATCATTCAGCCATGACCGCCACTTCCACCGCCCAGCCCGCTTCGGCCAGGGGCCGCCTTTCACGCCCGCTGGTCCGCCATGGCCGCCAGCTGGTACTGACCCTCAGCGGCCTGCTGGTACTGGCCGGCCTGTGGCAACTGGGCATCTGGCAGCTACAGCAAAGCCTGCCGCTGGCACGCATGCTGGCACCGGTACCGGCGCTGGAAACCCTGGTCGAACTGGTCGGCAGCGGCGAAATTCTGGGCGACGTGCTGGCCAGCCTGCGCCGTGTGCTGCTGAGTCTGTGTCTGGCGCTGGCGGTCGGTATTCCGGTGGGTCTGGCGGTGGGTTTCTGGCAGCGCTTTGATGCCGCCACCAGCGGTGCCTTCCAGTTTCTGCGCATGATCTCGCCGCTGTCGTGGATGCCGATTGCGGTGATGATCTTCGGCATTGGCGACTCGCCGGTGTACTTTTTGCTGTGCATGGGTGCAGTGTGGCCGGTGATTCTCAACACCGCTGCCGGCGTGCGCAACCTGGACCCGCGCTGGCTGATTCTGGCGCAGAGCATGAGCGCCAGCCGCAGCGAACTGCTGCTGCGGGTAGTACTGCCCGGCATTCTCGGCAGCGTGCTGACCGGCACCCGGCTGGCCATCGGCATGATCTGGGTGCTGCTGGTGCCCTGCGAAATGCTGGGCGTCACCTCGGGGCTAGGCTACTTCATCCTCGACACCCGCGACCGGCTGGCCTATTCCGAACTAATGGCCGCCATCCTGCTGATCGGCATGCTCGGTTACCTGCTCGACAGCCTGGCCCGCCAGGTGCAAAGGCGCTGGGCCTGAACGGCTGTTAACGCTGCAGGCAGGCTGTTAGTGCCTGCTGCAAGTCGCTGTATTGCCAGCTGAAGCCGGACTGTGCGGTGCGAAGGGGACGCAGGTTCTGGCTGCCCAGCAGCAGTACCGAGCGCTCGCCCAGTAAGCCTTTCAGTAGCCAGGCCGGGACTGGCAGCAGTGCGGGTCGCCCGACAGCGCGGGCCAGACAGCGGGTGAATTCGGCGTTGCTGGCCGGCAGCGGAGCACAGGCGTTATAGACGCCACTGCACTGGCTGTTGTGCAGCAAATGCACGATCAGCCGCAGCAGATCGTGCAGATGAATCCATGGCATCCATTGGTGTCCGCTACCTAGCCGCCCGCCCAATCCCAGCCGGAACGGCAGACGCATGCGGGCCAGCAGGCCGCCCTCGGCCGCCAGCACCGGTGCTATGCGCAACAGCACCACCCGGCTGTTGGTTTCGGCTTGCCGGGCAGCAGTTTCCCAGTCCTGACACAGCTGGCTGGCAAAGTCGTTGCCGCCTGGCGGGCTGTGCTCGTCTAGCAGCGCATCGCTACAGTCACCATACCAACCAATAGCCGAGGCCGAAATTAACGTGGCTGGCGCAATATCTTGTTGCTGCATCCACTGCACCAGAGTGTCGGTCAGTCTGATGCGGCTGTCGCGCAGCTGTTGGCGGCGAGTGTTACTCCAGTGACGGTCGACAATGGGCGCACCGGCCAGATTGATAACCGCATCAAAGGGTGGCTGGCCGTTGAGTTGGGCCAGGCTGCCAACGCCCGTCGCACCGCTGCACAGTGCCGCCACCTGATCGGGGCGACGACTGAGTACGCTGATGCAGTGGCCCTGCTGTTGCAGATGCTGACATAGGGCGCGGCCTATCAGACCGGTACCGCCGGTAATCAGGATATTCATAGTGAGACCTGTCGGGTGCCGTCATGGGCAATGGATGGAGGATTGGGATTGGCCAGCTGCGCAGTCAGCTGTTTGCCGGTCAGCATACCGCTGAGCCAGGCACTTTCGACAGTGCCCTGTAGTAACCAGTCACCACACAGGCCAAGCGCATCAGTGCTATCCAGCCAGTATCCGTCTGTGTGTAAGCCGGGGGTCAGAGCGTACAGCCAGCGGTGAGCCACGGCTTGTACCCTGTCTGGTGCAGGTCCGCCGAGGGCGGCAAACGCCTGTAACAGCAGGGCGGCAATCTCTTGTGGCTTGCTGTGTAATCGGGTCTGCGACCAGTCAGTCGTGGCTTGCAGCAGCCAGGTTTGACGGCCAGCGCGACCAACTTTATAAGTGTCGCAGACCACCCGGGCCAGCGGGCTGTGCTGGCTAACCGGCATTGGGCTGGGTAGCTCCAGCGGCTCTGCGGGGATGGCAATCACCGACCAGCAGGGTGCCATAGACACGGAGGCTGCCAGCGCAAGCGCCTGACTGCCAGCGGGCAAGAGCGGGCAGACCTGGGGAGCAGGCAGAGCCAATACCATGGCTTGCCAGCTACAGCTGTGTTGCGGCGAATCAGGCGTGGCCAAGCTAAGGGACCAGTGGCCGGCCTGTCGCTGAATGGCAGTGATCTGGCTGTTCAGGTGCAAGGTCACTGAGCCGGCCTGATGTTGGCTGCTATGCAGCATGTGGCGGGCCATGGCGCTCATGCTGGGTACGCCATAGTAGAGCTGCTGCAGATCGCTTTTGTTGACGACTCCTGCCTTGATCCAGCGGGCTACTTGCTGACGAAAAGCTGGCTGCTGTGCAGTGAAGAAGCTGGTGCCATGGTCACACTGCCAGGTGGCTTCGGTTGTGCTGCAGCGACGGGTGCCAGTACGCCCGCCTACCCCCCGACTTTTTTCAAACAGATCAATGTGATGGCCGGCCTGCGCCAGTGTTTCGGCGCAGGCCAATCCGGCGATGCCCGCACCCACGATGGCAATACGGGACGGGTAAGAAGTAATGCGGGTCATGCTGAACCTTTATGCTTGGCGAATAAACAGCTTGTACAAAACGAGAATATGTATAGCATATAGTTATACAAAATATGACTTTGCACAATAGTCGGTTTCGCACAGGCCTGTGCGGTTGGTGGGTTGTTCCATGCTGAAGTGGTTGCGCGGCTGGGCTTGGGGGGCTGATTACGAAGCCTTGGCCTTGGGCAGCAACGCGGACGCATTGCACGAACCAAACGGGCCACTCGTATGCCTGGAGGTTTACTATGTCACACAAGGGGTTGCTGTTACTCAATCTGGGCTCGCCCAAATCCACCGCTGTTGGCGATGTCCGCCGCTATCTGAACCAGTTTCTGATGGACCCCTATGTCATCGACCTGCCCTGGCCGCTGCGGCGCTTGCTGGTTGGGCTGATTGTATTGCGCCGCCCGGCGCAGTCGGCAGCAGCCTATCAGGAAATCTGGTGGCCGGAAGGCTCGCCGCTGGTGGTCAATAGCCAACGCTTGCAGCAACAGGTACAGACGCTGTGGAGCGACGGGCCGGTGGCGCTGGGTATGCGCTATGGCGAGCCGTCCATTGAACGGGCTGTCGCTGAACTGCTGGCGCAGGGCGTTGACGAGCTGGTGGTGGCACCGCTGTATCCTCAGTATGCCGACAGCACTACCAAAACGGCGCTGGAAGAGGTCAGGCGGGTGCTGGTGCAGCGTGCTGTCCGGTTGAAGGTACGGGTATTACCGGCGTTTTATGATGACGCCCGTTATCTGTCGGCGCTGGTCAAGAGCGCAGGCGACAGTCTGGCACAGCCTTTTGACCATCTGCTGTTGAGTTTTCATGGCCTGCCCGAGCGTTATTTGCAGAAGATCGATCCCGAGAAAAATCACTGCCTGCAATCTGCCGACTGCTGTGAGCGGGCGTCTGCTGCGGTGCTGGCGACCTGTTATCGTGCCCAGTGCCTGCGTAGCGCTCGTCTGTTTGCGCAGCAGGCAGGTCTGGCCGACGGTCAATGGTCGGTGGCCTTTCAGTCGCGGTTGGGTCGTGCCAAGTGGATTGAACCCTATACCGAGCAGGTGCTGGGCGAGCTGGCGGGCAAGGGGGTGAAAAAACTGCTGGTGATGTCGCCGGCCTTTGTTGCCGACTGTGTGGAAACCCTGGAAGAGCTGGGCCTGCGGGCACGGGAAACCTTTATTGCCGCCGGCGGGGAAGACTTGCAGCTGGTTCCCTGCCTTAATGATTCCCCTGACTGGGCTGGCAAGCTGGTGCAGATGTGCCAGGACAGCGCAATGCTGGTTGAACTATAGGTGTGCGGGCAATACCGACCGGCTATTTGGGCCGGTCGGGTGGCGGCTCAGCGTGCCTTGCTGGCCTGTTGAAATACCTCAATCGCCCGTGCCCGACTGCTTTTCAAATCCACAATCGGCGCTGGATAACCACCGCCAAACAGGTCGTTGCCGGTTTGCGGCAGATGGATCTGCTGGTTGTTCAGATGTGCCAGCTCAGGCAGCCAGCGGCGGATAAATTCGCCCTTGGGATCAAAACGCTGCGACTGGGTGACGGGATTGAACACGCGAAAATAAGGCGCGGCATCGGTGCCGGTGGAGGCACACCATTGCCAGCCGCCGTTATTGGCGGCCAGATCGCCGTCAATCAGGTGCTGCATAAACCAGCGTTCGCCCAGCCGCCAGTCGAGCAGCAGGTTTTTGCAGAAAAACATTGCCACCACCATACGCAATCTATTGTGCATCCAGCCGGTGGCCGCCAGTTGGCGCATGGCGGCATCAATCAGCGGGAAACCGGTTTGGCCCTGTTGCCAGGCGTGCAGGTGTTCGGGGTTGGCGTTCCACCTAATGCGCTGGCCTACCTCCAAAAATGGCTGGCCTTTGGATAGTCGCGGATTTAGTGCCAGCAAATGCTGGTAAAACTCGCGCCACAGCAGCTCGGTCAGCCAGGTGACAACGCCTTCGCTGCCGCTATCAAACTCGCCCTGATTGGCCAGCAAGGCCCGTTGCCAGCAACTGCGTACCGATAGCAGACCGCAAGCTAGTGCCGGTGACAGGCGACTGGTGCTGTCCAGTGCCGGAAAATCCCGTTCCTGCTTGTAGTGGTAGATATCCTGCTGGCAAAAGGCTTCAAGTTGCTGCCATGCGGCATCTTCGCCAGCCGGCCACAGGCGCTCCCAGTCGGTGTTGTGCGCCAGATACGGCTGGATGGCATCCAGCTGACTGGCAATGCCGGTTAGCGCTTGTGCCGTTGGCTGCGGCAGGCTGGCCAGTGGCGCAGCGTGCAGACGTTGCCAGCAGGCTTTTTTAAAGGCAGTAAACACCTGAAACATCTGTCCCTGTTGGGTGCGCAGGCTGCCGGGTGGAAACAGGCAAGTGTCGCCATGGCTGTGTACGGCGATGCCGGCTTTTTGCAGCAGTTCACTGCACCTTTGATCACGTTGTTGTTCGTTAACGCCGTAGTCTGAATTGAAATGCACACTGCCGATGTGCCAGTGCTGGCAAAACTCCAGCAATCGCTGCGGCAGCTCCTGCCACAGATCGCATTGAATTACGAGTAGCGGCACATTGAGCTGTTGCAGGCGTTGTTCAAGTTTTTGCAGGCTACGCAGACGAAAATCGAGCTTGATGGCGGCATCATCGTGTAATTGCCACTGGGCGGGGCTGAGCACATAGAGCGCCAATGTCGGCCCCTGTTGCAGGGCATGCTGCAGGGCGCTGTTGTCGATGCAGCGCAAATCATTGCGCAGCCAGAGTAGTTGGCGCATTACAGGTGCTCCGTGCGGTTGGCCGGATACAGTTGGGCAGGATAGGGGCTGAAATATTGCTGTTGACTCAGATAATCGCGTTCTAACTGGGCGGCATAGTGGTGCAGCAAACCCAGTGGCACATGCAGCGGCTGATGGCCGTGGCGGAATTGTTCGATG
>CAZVDA010000034.1:0-13487 GCA_964625365.1 uncultured Thiopseudomonas sp.
AGCAAAACCGCCTCCGCCACCTCTAAAACCCGCCTGCAAGCGCGTGACAGACGTCACCTCTACCAGGCCGCCGTCGGCTCCCAGGCCGTGAGGAACATGATGCCATGAACACTTTAGCCACCACCCGCCTGCAACGGGGCAACACCCTACTGATCGCCCTGCTGCTGCTGATTGCCCTGACCATGCTAACCCTGAGCAACATGCGTGGCGTATCGCTGGAGTCACGCATTACCGCCAACCGGGTTGAGGCCAGCCGCCTGCAAAACCTGGCCGACGCTGCCCTGCGCGAAGGCGAGTTCCGCTTTTACGGCCCGGCCCACCTGCGCGAAAAACTGGAACCCAAAAAAGCCAACTGCGCCAAAAATAACAAGCTGCTCCGGTCAGGCAACAACAAACCCTGCCTGCTGGAAGAAATGACCGGTTCGGAACTGGACGAGTTTTTCAGCCAGCCCCTGAGTTTTCTGCGCGACAACAGTTACGGCAATCAATACAGTAAACAAACCGGCCTGGACACCAACGATCTGGCTGACGACAGCACCGTCGAAATTGCCTGGATGCCCTATCGCGGTCTGGACGCCAAAAACAAACTGGTCACCAACGACAAAACTGGCCATGCCTACTGGAACAGCTACCGCGTCATTTCCGGCTCCAGCGAAAACGAAGCCGTCAATCCCGAATACGGTGCCGCGCTGGAAGGCAAAGGCACCTTCTTTTTTCTGATCAACGGTCAGGGGGACGACCAGATTGCCGCCCAGTCCACCATTGCCGTGGTCTATACCGGACTCAATAACTGAGGATTCAGCCATGAAACCGAACAAACTTTATCAGGACCTGTCCCGCGCTTTGGGGTCCGGCCTGCTGTGCACCGGCATGCTATTGGCTGCCAGCGGCAGCCATGCTGTCTCACAAAACGAAATTGCCCAGGTACCGCCCAGCGTGGCTGAAGGCGTACCGCCGAATATGATTTTGACACTGGATGAGTCGGGGAGTATGTCCTGGAGCTTTGTGCCAGATGCTTCGAGTACGACAACTTCCGTGTATTACAATAAAATCGGCGGCTACAACACCCGTCGTATGCGTGCAGCAAATGCAAACCCTATGGCCTACAACCCCCATGTTATTTATGAAATACCGCCTACGTTTGCTCAAAGCGGAGCAGAGATCGAGCTAACAACCAGTTTTACCAACGCACCGTTGAATGGATTTTGGTTGTCTGCTGACTGGAGCAATACAGAGGGGAATATTCTTCGAGATTTGAGCAATAATTACAGGCTTGCTCGTGAGCATCGTCAAGGGGCGCCTAACGCTACAAATGGCGGCACGCTAAATTGGGCACCGCATCCGGATGACTTTGCTCGCAAGCAATTCACTGGAATCAACCAGAATAAAACCTATTTTTTTGGCCCCGATGAGGACACCGGCGTAGAGATCGAGGTAACACGCACGTCTAGTACTAAATGTAATGCCGTACTGGTGCTGGGGACTGAAAGACGAGCCGCCACTTGCACCTTAAAAAATGGAACGGCTTCCGTACATGGGAGCACCAGCGCGGGCATTAGTAACAGCGGTGTACCTGCCTACTATTATGAGTTTGAGCCAAACTTTACCCGTTCAAATGGCACAAAATGTGGCGTTTTCTCAGATAGCTCGGGCACAGGTAAAGATGCTTTTTCTCAAGACGAACGTTGCTACAAAATAAAATGGGTTGATGAAACCAGTGCTTACGATGAAAACGGCAATCGCCTCAAACACCCCAATGGCCAACTGGTTGATGGCAAACAAAACTTTGCCATTTGGTACTCTTTCTATCGCAGCCGTGCATTAGCCACCCTGTCTGCCGCCAAAATTGCCTTCTATAACCTGTCACCTGATGTGCGTTTTACTTGGCAGGATCTAGATACCTGTAAAATCTTTGAATCTGACAGTGGCAATACCTGCGGTAATAACAAGCTCAAGCCGTATAGCGCCAAGCACCGCGGCGAGTTCTATACCTGGCTGCGTAAACGTTACTTTAATAAAGGTACTCCACTGCCAGCAGCCATGAAACGTGCGGGTGAGTTTCTTAAAACACCCGCCCCGTGGGAAAAAACACCCTACGCCACAACTGGCAACAACGATGACAATACCTATGCCTGTCGTCCTAGCTATCATGTGATGATGACCGATGGCATGTGGAACGCAACGACTGGCAACCCAAGCAGCTTCCGTAGCGACCACACCACTTTCACTACCCCAGGCGGAGAGAAATACGGCGTTAAGGACTACGATCAAAACAAGCCGTTCTATGACAATGCCGGCAACTCAACCCTGGCTGACTTGGCCATGCATTATTGGGCCACTGACTTAAATACCAGCCTAGACAACAAGATCCGCCCCTATATTCCCTACAAAAATGACGATAGCGATAAGGAGTATTGGGACCCGCGCAACAACCCTGCTGAATGGCAGTCCATGTCCAACTTCATCATGGCGCTGGGCCTGACCACTTCGCTTGGTACGGGCAGCAACTCAAATCTGCCCTGGGCAGGCACTACCCATGGCGGTGAAGGCTATGCCGAGCTGCTGCAAGGCACCCCTTGGCCCAAAGCAAGCAGTGGTAGTGCCAACAACGTTTACGACCTCTGGCACGCCGCCATTAACTCGCGAGGCGAGTTCTATAGTGTCGACTCACCAGAAGCCATGGTACAGGCTTTCCAGGATATCCTGACCCGCATTGCCGAGCGTAAATCCTCAGCAGCCATGCCGGGCACCAGTTCAGCCATTGAGGTGTTTGAAGATGCGGACGGTGAAGAAGACGGACGCTTGCACCAGTTTTTCTACCAGACCACTTTCAACAGCGCCGATGGCTGGTCAGGTGATCTGACCAAAACCGAAAGGTATCGTGAATACAACGAAACGACCAAAGAGTTTGAATGGGTTACCAAGAACGCCTGGAGTGCAGCCGGCAAGCTGCCGGCACACAACGAGCGCAAAATTTACATGGCCAACAGCACCGGCAAAAGCCTGATGGAGTTCACGGCCGCAAACAGTGCCAACTCCGCTACCTACAACGGAAAAACCCTAGATCAGCATTTAGCCGTCAACCCTGAACCCGGCAAGCAGTCGAATGCCTACACCGCTGCTCAGCGTCTCGACTACCTGCGTGGCAGTGATGCCAGTGCCGGTGAGGCTGATGACAAAATGCGTGAACGCTCATCCAAGCTGGGCGACTTTTTGGGTTCTTCACCGGTGGTGGTGGGCAACCAAGGACGCTATCTGGAAGGCTTCTCCAACAAGCTGGAAGAAAATGAAGCTTACACAGACTTCCTTGCCTCCATCCAAAACAGAAAAGCCATGGTTTATGTCGGTGGCAACGCCGGTATGCTGCATGCGTTTAATGCCGAAACCGGTGTAGAAGAGTTTGCCTTTGTGCCCACGCCGGTATTCCCGTTCCTCAACAAGCTGACCGGCAAAAACTACACCCACCAGTATTATGTGGACGGCACTCCGACCGTGGCCGATGTATATAACCCGGAGAAAGGCGAGTGGCGCACCATTTTGGTTGGCACCCTGAAGGCCGGCGGCAAGGGTCTGTTTGCCCTGGACATTACCGACCCAACCAAAATCAGCCTGCTGTGGGAGTTCCATGACTACTCAACAGAGGCAAACAAACCAGGTATCAATGTCAAGCCCGGCTACAGCTTCCCGAAACCTACTGTGGCCCGTCTGCACAATGGCCGCTGGGCGGTGGTAACCGGCAACGGCTACAAGGCAACCGGCACTGACAGCGGCAAGGCTGCACTTTTCGTCATTGACGCCCTCAGCGGAGAGCTAACCAAGAGCATGGAAGTACAGGCCCGCAACACCAACGGTGGCGTGCTTAATGAAGAAAACGGCCTGTCCACCCCTCGCCTGGCCGACTTTGACGGCGACGGCATCGCCGACTACGCCTATGCCGGCGACCTGCAAGGCAACCTGTGGCGCTTTGACCTGCTGGGCGCAGGAGCCAGTCCTGACAATGCCACGGCCAACCCGCCAAGTAACGTTTATGGTGCCAAGAACGGTAATACCAACAAGTTCAAGGTGTCTTACGATGGCAAGGCCATGTTTACTGCACGCGCTGACTATAACGGCAGTCCGGCCCAGCCCATCACTTCCGCACCCAGCCTGGTTCGTCACCCAACTCGCCTCGGCTACCTGGTAGTGTTTGGCACCGGTCGCTATGTGGAAATTGGTGATAAAGAGCCCAACAAGAGCTATGCGCAAAGCCTGTATGGTGTCTGGGATACCCAAACCAAAGCAGAACCAACTGGAGCACCACCAAGCATCAGCCGCTCCAATATGACCCAGCAATCCTTTAACAGTAGTGACACCACAGGCAAAGGCGAAACAACCAACATAGTCCGCCAGGCCCGCATTCTCAGCAACGAACCTGTGGAGTGGTACACAGACTACAACTCAACCAAGCCCATCAAAAAACGTGGCTGGTATGTGGACTTCGATGGCGGCGGCAAGCAGGGCGAAATCATGGTTGAAGACATGCGTACGCTGGGCAACACCCTGTTCCTGCAGACGCTGGTTCCCAATGACGACCCCTGTGCCAACGGTGCCGGCAACTGGCTGTACGCCATCAACCCCTTTACCGGCGGCAGAACCCTGCACCACGCCTTTGATACCCGCTCAGGTGAGAACAATGACATCATCGTGAGCGGCATCCAGTTCGGTACCGAAGGCGGTGTTTCGCTCGGCCAGGACGAAGAAGGCTATAAAGCCTTTGCCCCCGGCGATCTGGAGCCCATCTCTCCCGACCCCAGCTCGCTGGGCCGCCAGACCTGGCGCATGATCCAGAACCCTTAACCCTATCCGGCCTGCCCGCTTTGCGGGCAGGCCCTTTCTCTTTCACACAAGGAACCCGCACATGCGCAATCCACAACAAGGTTTCACCCTGATCGAGATCATGATCGTGATCGTGATCCTCGGCGTTATAGCAGCCATCGCCCTACCCAGCTATCAGGATCACGTTCGGCGCGCCAACCGCTCCGAAGGCATGGCCTTTCTGCAGGATGTAGCCGCCCGCCAGGAGCGTTATTTCGCACAAAACAACACCTACGTCACCGATATCGCCAATGTCGGCAAACTGGGGCTAAGCGGTACTACCTCGGAAACCGGCAAGTACAGTCTCACCATCGCCGCCACCAACAACTACACGCTGACCGCTACCCCAGCTTCTTTTTCTGACCCCAAGTGCGGCAATCTCACCCTCAATGCGCTCGGCACCAAAACCGCCAGCGCCGGTAGCGTAAACGACTGCTGGCGCTAAGCCTGATCCACATCGAAGCGCAGGATAGCCGGCCCGGTACACCAGGCCGGCATTATCCCTGACGCTTACCCCTTTTTGCGGCAAACGCCGTATCAAGCCCTTCCATCAACTGCCGTCTGGCAGGACTGGAGCAGCTATCCAGCTCCAGCGCGGCAAACTAACGATAAAGAAAAGGCCCCTGTGCCAGCAGCTGTTCAAATTCGTGTGCCGGTACGGGCGGGCTGAAGTAGTAGCCCTGCAGCAGCTCGCAGCCGAAGGCTTGCAGGTGCTGGATTTGCTCCAGAGTTTCCACCCCTTCGGCCACTACGCGCAAGCCCAGCTTGTGTGCCATGCCGATCACGGATTCGATAATGGCGGTCTCGCGGGAGGCAGGGTCATTGAGGTTGCGCACAAACTCGCGGTCGATTTTCAGTACGTCGAGCGGAAAGCTGCGCAGGTGGGTTAGCGATGAAAAGCCGGTGCCAAAGTCATCCAGCCCGATGTGCAGCCCCAGGTCATGCATGGCATTGAGGCGTGCACTGGTTTTCTGTGCGTCGTCCATCAGCATGTGTTCGGTCAGCTCAAGGGTCAGGTTGGCCGGCGAACAGCCGCTCTGCGCCAGCATCCGCTGCATGAACGGCTGGAAGTCCTGCTTGTAAAAGTGACGGGTGGCCATGTTGATGGACATCCGCAAGTCCGGGTAGCCGTTAGTGTTCCAGTGGGCCAGTTGCATGCAGCCCGTCTCCACCACCCAGTCGCTGATATGCACAATCAGGCTGGTTTCTTCGGCAATGCTGAGGAAGTCGGCGGGCGAAATCACGCCCATATCGCCATGATTCCAGCGCAGCAGCGCTTCGGCCGCATACATCCTGCCGGTGCGTGCATCCACGATGGGCTGGTAGTACAGCTCGAACTGCTGCTTCTCCAGCGCCTGGTGCAGGGCGTTTTCCAGCGCCAGGTTTTCCAGCGAGCGGGCGTTCATCGCGGCGGTGTACATCTGGATGGCATTGCGGCCGCTGCCCTTGGCGCGGTACATGGCGGCATCCGCATTGCGCAGCAGGCTGATGCTGTCTTCGCCATCGGTCGGGAAAATGCTGATGCCGATGCTGGTGGTTACCACCAGGTCGTGGCCCTGGATGTTGACCGGCTCCTGCAGCAGGTCAAGCATGCGGCGGGCAATCTGCACGGCCTGCGCGGGCGAGTTCAGGTCGGTCAGCAAGGCGACAAACTCGTCGCCGCCCATGCGGGCAATGGTGTCGTGCGGGCGCACCGCCGTACACAGGCGGGCAGCGATGCTGCTGAGCAGCTGGTCGCCAATATCATGACCAAGGCTGTCGTTGATGCGCTTGAAACGGTCAAGGTCGATAAACAACAGGGCCAGTTGCTGGTTGTGGCGTTGCGCGTGCAAAGTGGCCACGCTCAGGCGGTCTTCCAGCAGTCGCCGGTTGGGCAGGCCGGTCAGTGCATCGTAATAGGCCAGCTGGCGGATGCGCTCTTCGTTTTCCTTCAGCTCGGTAATATCGCTAAACAGTGCCGCATAGTGGGTCGGTTCGCCGTCCTTGTTGCCGATGGCGGTAATGGTCAGGAATTCGGGGTAGATTTCGCCGTTTTTACGCCGGTTCCACACCTCGCCCTGCCAGTGGCCATGCTGGTTGACCTGCTGCCACATGGCCTGGTAAAAATTCTTGTCGTGGCGGCCCGAGCTCAGCACGGCCGGGGTTTTGCCAACCACTTCCTGGGCACGGTAACCGGTCAGGCGGGTAAACGCCGGATTGACCGAAATAATGGTGGAGTTGAGGTCGGTCACCATGATGCCTTCCAGCGATGACTCGATGACCTGTTCGGCCAGCCGCAGGTTGCGCTGGGAAATGCTCAGGGCTTCGTCACGCTCGCGCAGGGCCTGTTGCAGCTCCTGCACATAGGTCAGCTCCATGCTGCTGAGGATATCGCGGAAGCTGACAATGCCTACCAGCCCGTGATCGGGGTGGGTTACGCCGATGTGGCGCAGCCGGTTCTCGATCAGCATGTTGCGCACGCGGTACAGGCTGGACTGGTCGCTCACGGTAATCATCGGCTTGCTGGCAATGTCGCCAGCCCTGACCCTGCCGGCCTGGCCGGCAATGTGGCGCACGATGTCGCGCTCGGTAATGATGCCCCAGATGCCGTCGGAGCACTCTACCGCCACCGCATCCACGCCGGCGGTACGCATCAGCGAAGCCACTTCGCTCAGCCCGGCGTCTTCGGTGACAAACTGCAGGCCGCGGTGCACAACGGTATCAATGCTGCGCAGTTTCAGATAATGCTCGATGCCCTGGTTGATGACCACGTCGGTCTGCGAAACCATGCCGCAGCGGTTGCCCTGTTCGTCCACCACAACATAGTGGCGCAGGCGCTCGTCGCTAAAACGTATGGCCAGCTCCTGCAGGGTCAGACTGGCCGGCACGGTACGCACCGGCGAGCTCATCACCCGGCTAACCGGCATCTGCAGTAACTGCGGGCGGCTAAAGTCGAGCTTGAGCACGTCACGTTCGGTCCAGATACCCAGTACCTGGTCGTCATCCACAACCAGAATCGAGCTGACCTTCATGTTGCTCATGCGCTGGGCTGCTTCTTGCAGGCTGGTATGCGGCGAGCATTCAAGAATGGTCGGTTTGATGATCTGGCCAACCCGGGTATGGTTGGCCAGCAAGGCATTGATGATTTCCTCATCCGCCGGAATGGAGCTCAGGTCAGCCTGCTGCGATGCGGGTCTGGAAGTCACGGCCTGTCCTTTTTTCTATATGGAAATTTGGCACTATTCTGCTACGTTTGCCATGGCACCCGCAACCTTGCCCCCATAAATCCCGCACTTGGCACCCGCTCACGTCCGTTTGCAGTTAAAATGCCACCATTCGCTCTGCAACCAGCATTCAACACGGAGTAATCTGCATGCTGAACGACTCAATCTCGGTACACAACCTGGGCATCCTGCTGGTGGAGCCGTCGGCCGTCCAGCAAAAAATCATGCTGAACCAGCTGCATGGCCAGGGCGTGCCCACGCTGGAAGTGGCAGCAACGGCAGAGCAGGCGCTGGAAAAAATGCAGGCTTTTGTGCCCGACCTGCTGATCAGCAGCCTTTACCTGCCTGATGGTGATGCCCCTGCCCTGTTTGCCCGCATGCAGGATTTTCCGCAACTGGCGGGAGTGGCCAAGATGGTGGTATCCAGCGAGCAGAAAAAGGAAAACCTGGAAGCAGTGCGCCAGGCCGGTGTGCTGGCGCTGTTGCCCAAGCCCTTTGACCGCAAGGATCTGGAGCGAGCGCTGGCCGCCGCACTGGATTATCTGACCCATGATGAAATCGAGCTGGAGCTGTACGACATCCAGCGCCTGCGGGTGCTGGTGGTGGATGACTCCAGAATGGCCCGCAACCATATCAAGCGGGTGCTGCAACAGCTGGGTGTGGTGAACTTCGACGAGGCGGAAAACGGCCAGCAGGGCATTGCCTGCCTGCAACAGGCCGCCTACGATCTGGTGGTCACCGACTACAACATGCCGGTACTGGATGGCGAGGCGCTGGTCAACCATATCCGCCACACCGACCACCTTTCACACATTCCCATCATGCTGGTGACTTCGGAAGACGAATCGCGGCTGGCCTCGGTGCGCCAGGCCGGCGTTTCCGCCATCTGTGACAAACCGTTTGAAATCGGCCATGTACGCCAGTTGCTGGCCTCGCTGCTGGACGGCTAGCGCGGATGCCAGAATCTGGGCGGATACTGGCAGGTCAGGCGGGCACGCAGGCTGCCGGAACTGATGGCGTGGCTCTTGCCACGCTGCCATTCACGTCCGGTGGCGGCCAGCACGCGACAGTCACTGCCCTGCACACTGCATAGCTCGACGCTCAACCGGTCAAAGCCTATCTGCATCCGCAGGCGCTGATGCCGTCGATCCGTGCGTTCCAGAACCAGTTCTCGCTGCTCGCCCTGCAACAATTCGACGGCTGCAGGGTTGGCATTGCGCCACTTGTTTTTGCCCAGATTGATTTGCACATCATCCAGCACGCACTGCAGCACATCACCCTCGCTGGCCTGGCGCAGGCGCAGCTCACGCTCGCCCTGTTGCCGGCGTAGCTGTTCCTGCTGCAACAGCAGGCGCTGCTCGCGGCGCTCGCGGCGCTCGCGAGCCGCTTCGTCCTGGCGTGCCTGTTCCATGCGCGCCTCGTGCTGCTGCTCCGGCGTCATCAACAACCACTGATCCTCTGGAATGCCCAGCGGGTAAAAGCTGCATCCGGCCAGCAACACAGGCAGCAGAGCGGACAAAAGCCGGCGTCTCATAGCGGACTGTACAGGTCGATGGTGCCGGTATAGCCCAGGCTGGCCGCCTGTTCTTTCAGGCGCTCGCTCAGGTCGTGCGGCTGGCGTTTGCTGCAAAACACCTCGATATGCACCCGGCCATCCAGATAGTGCAGTATCACCTTGTCCATATCGATGTAATCCAGCTCCTGCTCCCACACACGGCGCAGGTCACGCATCACCTCGCCACGCAACGGCAGCCGGTTGCTGGGATCGCTCTGCTCATCATCTTCGGGATCGATATGAATGGCCACATCAACAATGTCCTTGTTGGACTCCAGCAGAATGTGGCGTACATGCTCGGAAATACGGTGTCCCTCGGACACACTCAAAAACGCTTCAACCTGAATATGCACATCCACAATGGAGCTGCCGCCCATGCGCCGGGTACGCAGCATGTGTACGCCCTCGACACCGTCAATGTTGTTGATCAGGCGTTTGATGGACTGGAGTTGTTCGGGGTCCAGTCCGGTATCAATCAGCTCTCGAATGGAGTTCCAGCCCTGGTCCCAGCCGATGCGGGCAATCATGAAGGCCACCACCATGGCGGCAAAGGCGTCCAGATAACCAATGCCCATCAGGCTGCCGGCCACCCCCAGCAATACCACCACCGAAGAGATGGCATCGGAACGATGATGCCAGGCATTGGCCTTGAGCAGCCCCGAGCGATAGCGCCGTGCGGCTATCATGGTGTACTGGTACAGCCCTTCGTTGGCCACAATGGACACCAGCGCCACCAGCAATACCAGTGACGATGGATGCATCAGGGTATCGGGGTTGAGCAGGCGCTCGGCAGCATCCCAGGCGATACCGCCGGCAGTCGCAATCAGCACCAGGCCCAGCGCGACGGTAAACAGGGTTTCAATGCGGGCGTGCCCGTAGGGATGCTGCTCGTCCGCCGGCTGGGTACTGTAACGCGAGGCCACCCAGACCATCAGATCGGTGCTGAGGTCGGCCAGCGAGTGAATACCGTCGGCAATCAGTGCATTTGACTGGCCGACAATGCCAAAAAACACCTTGCCGATGGTCAGCACCAGGTTGACGGCGGCACCGACAATACTGGTGTTGCGCATCGCCCGCTGGCGTTCGGCGGCCCATTGACGTGAATTCATGCCTGTTTCTCCTGCTTTGCAACGGTGCCTATCATAGCCCAGTTTGCAGGCAGGCACCCGGGGCCGGGCCTCCTTGCAGAAAACACATGCCTGCCGTTATTTGCGCCTGCTGTCATGCCCGCACGGGCGGAAATCCAGCCGCGAGGATAAGGGAGCGGCATCAGCCGTTGCTGACGCCATCCAGCCCGCGTTGCAGGTCGGCCTTGATGTCGGCCAGTTCTTCCAGCCCCACGGCAATGCGCAGCAGGCCGTCACCAATGCCCATGCCGGCACGTTCTTCCGGCTTGAGGCGGCCATGGGTAGTAGTGGCCGGGTGGGTAATGGTGGTTTTGGAGTCGCCCAGGTTGGCAGTGATGGAGATCATGCGGGTGGCATCAATAAAGCGCCAGGCTGCATCCTTGCCGCCCTTGATGTCGAAGCTGACGACTGCACCAAAGCCGCCGGGTTGCTGGATACGAGCCAGCTCATGCTGCGGGTGGGTGATCAGACCGGCGTAGTAAACTTTTTCCACTTGCGGCTGCTGCTCCAGCCAGCGGGCCAGCTGCATGGCGCTGTCGCAGTGGGCACGCATGCGCAGGCGCAGGGTTTCCAGCCCCTTGAGGAACACCCAGGCATTAAACGGGCTCATGGTAGGGCCGGCGGTGCGCAAAAAGCCCACCACTTCGGTCATCAGTTCTGCCTTGCCGGCTACCGCACCGCCGAGGCAACGGCCCTGGCCGTCGATGTACTTGGTGGCGGAGTGGATCACGATGTCAGCACCCAGCTTGAGCGGCTGTTGCAGCGCAGGCGTACAGAAGCAGTTGTCCACCACCAGCAGTGCACTGGCTTGGTGGGCAATCTCGGCCAGCGCGGCAATGTCGGCCAGCTCGGCCAGCGGGTTGGACGGCGACTCCAGATACAGCAGTTTGGTGTTGGGCTGACAGGCGGCACGCCAGCCATCGAGGTCGTTGATGCCCACATAGCTGACTTCAATGCCGAAGCGTTTGAAGTACTTGTCAAACAGGCTGACGGTGGCACCAAAGATGCTGCGCGACACCAGCACATGGTCGCCGGCGCTGCAAAAGCTCATCACGGTAGCCATGATCGCCGACATGCCGGAGGCGGTAGCCACCGCTTTTTCAGCGCCTTCCAGCGCCGCCAGCCGTTCCTCGAAGGTGCGCACGGTGGGGTTGGTGTAGCGCGAGTAGACGTTACCCGGCTCGTCACCGGCAAAGCAGGCAGCGGCATGGGCCGCATCGCGAAACACATAGCTGGAGGTGGTAAAAATGGCCTCGCCATGCTCGCCTTCCGGGCTGCGGCGGTAGCCGGCACGCACGGCCAGGGTGTCAAAGCTGCTGTCGGTCAGGTCACTGTCCAGTTGACCGGGTTGCCAGGGTGTAGTCATGTCATTTGCCTTGTTAGCGAATGGACGCCGTGCACTGCCGTACGGCACCCATGATAAAAAAGAGGCCGGTCGGGGACCGGCCATGCTGTAGGTGGCGCTGCCTCAGCTTTCGCTGTTGTGCAGCTCGATAATGGCGTTGGCCTGCGGCTTGCCGTCAAAGTCCAGCTCGGCCTGATGGTTTTCCACCTCGTTGAGGTAGGTTTCGTCGATATCGCCGGTAATGTAGTTGCCGTCAAACACCGAGCAGTCGAAGCGCTCGATTTTGTGCTTGCCGCCGCTGGTCGAGGCAATCAGGTCGTCAAGCTCCTGGAACACCAGCCAGTCTGCGCCAATCAGCTCGCAGACTTCGTCGGCGCTGCGGTTGTGGGCAATCAGGTCCTGCACGCTGGGCATGTCGATACCGTAGACGTTGCGGTGACGGACTTCCGGTGCCGCCGAGCAGAAATAAACCTTTTTGGCACCGGCATGGCGCGCCATCTGGATGATTTCCTGGCAGGTGGTGCCGCGCACGATGGAGTCGTCCACCAGCATTACGTTCTTGCCCTTGAACTCCAGCTCGATGGCATTGAGTTTCTGGCGCACGGATTTTTTGCGCAGCGCCTGGCCGGGCATGATGAAGGTGCGGCCAATGTAGCGGTTCTTGATAAAGCCTTCGCGGTACTTGACGCCCAGGGTGTGGGCCAGCTCCAGCGCCGAGGTGCGGCTGGTGTCGGGGATCGGCATGACCACGTCAATGTCGTGGTCGGGGCGCTCGCGGCGGATTTTTTTCGCCAGCATCTCGCCCATTTTCATGCGTGCCTTGTACACGGAAATACCGTCGATGATCGAGTCGGGACGGGCCAGATAGACATGCTCGAAAATGCACGGATTAAGCTGCGGGTTGCGGGCGCACTGGCGGGTGTGCAGCTCGCCGTCTTCGGTGATGTACACCGCTTCGCCGGGGGCCACGTCACGGATCAGGCTAAAGCCCAGCGCATCCAGTGCCACGCTTTCCGAGGCCATCATGTATTCGGTGCCGGCTTCGGTGTCGCGCTGGCCGAATACGATGGGGCGGATGCCGTGCGGGTCGCGAAAGCCGACCACGCCGTGGCCGGTAATCATCGACACCACCGCATAGGCACCGCGGCAGCGCTCGTGGACACGACTTACCGCATGGAAAATGTCATCGGGCGTCGGCTGCAGCGCACCGGCCTGCCCCAGCTCGTGGGCAAATACGTTGAGCAGCACTTCGGCGTCGGAGTTGGTATTGATGTGACGCAGGTCGTCCTCGAACAGCTCCTTGGCCAGCTGGCGCATGTTGGTCAGGTTGCCGTTTTGCGCCAGGGTAATGCCATAGGGCGAGTTGACATAAAACGGCTGGGCCTCGGCGGTGCTGGCACTGC
>CAZVDA010000035.1:0-13341 GCA_964625365.1 uncultured Thiopseudomonas sp.
ACGCTCCATATCCACCATGAAACCGGCGTCCTTTAATGCCCGTTTGTTCCATTCCTGGAAAAGGAGCTCCAGGCGCAACTGCTGCATGGCTTTGGCAGCTTTGAGCCTGAGCGCATCATCAAACCAGAATTTCACCCACGACTGCAGAAACTCGGTAGGTCGATATTCACTTTGCGGAGAAAACCACGCGACCTCAATATCAATCTCATTCGCCGAAAACAATGGAGTGCCGCCACCGCCGCAAAAGCCAACCAAAACACCCGCCTTGGCCAACTCACGCATGGCTGCCTGAGTAACGGACGTTCCTGTTCCCAGCAGAATCGTGGTGGTATTGGCAATGGGAATATTCCAATACAGTGATTGCTTGCCCTGATCCGTGACGTACTCGACCCGACCACCATTGACCAATACCCGACAATGCTGCAGGTAATAAATATTGGCTCGTTTTGAATGAAGAATAGTTTTTAAGTCCGAGGGTTTAAAATCCTCCATAACACTTCACCGTGGCCCCATATCGTTTTTCAACAAATTGCCCGCTTTATGCTGCTCTGACAATACCTGTACAAACCCACAGTAAAATAATCTGACAGTCCCGCCCCACCCTCCCCGTCAGCAACCGTCTATCTAGCCAAACAGCCACGGCCTGATGTCAGAAAAGTTGACAACCACCAGCTGCTGGGCTTCGGCATGTGCTTCCAGTTTATGCGGATCGATGTTCAGGCTTTGCAGCAGGTAGTTGACCATGCAGGCGCGGGTGGCATAACGAAGCTGGCCATGGATCATGCCGTAGTCCTGTTCTATAACCTGCTGTTTTTCAGAGCTTAGCCGGTGATCCGGCGCCAGAATCAGCTCTACCTGTGTGTTCCAGGCGTCATCCTCTGCACTGGTTACCGTACTTTTATCAAGCAGTTCAGGAGCACCGTGAAAGCGGCTCAGTACAAAATCACGAAACTCGCGGCTTTTTTCACACCAGGCACGGATATGCCAACGGTTAGCCGTTTTGACCAGATGATGTGGAACGATAATGCGCCCGTTGCGCTCGGCGCTGGTGACCGAGCCATAGTCCACCTCGATGCGCAGGTTTTCGCGCAATGCCCGTATCAACGGACGCATGGTGTGCGGGGTAATGGTGCGGGCGGGCGTTTGCAGGATCTCGACCGGCAGCTGACCCGGCTGGCCTGCAGCCTGGCCGCTGAGCCAGCCCAGATACTCATCGGCCCTCCCGCTGATCAGCTCCGGCACAAAGTCTGGAGCCGGACGATAGGTTTTCGCCTTGCTGCAGTACTGCAGGGCTTCGGGATAGTCGTTCAGGTAATCGCGCAGTTTCTGGCTGGCATGCTGCCGGCTGCAGTGCCAACACGCCATAAGCCGGGATGGCTGTATCTGCCCTTCCCACCAGACCAACAGTTCGATAAGCCGGTGCTGAAATGAAGTTCGGGTTGTCATGGGCACTCCTTGTTTACCTGAAGGCCCGGAAGTATAGCCTGCCAACGACTTCACACAAGGTGACACAGGTCGCATGTATCACAGGGCCTGAAGCAGATTAAACGTCCACGCTACCAGCAGGCGCTTGACCTCTGTTGCAGCAAAAACCGGCAAAAGCTGGCATGATGTGCAGCATTTTCCGCGTGCACTGGTGCGCCCTAACAGACAGGAACCATCCCATGAGCAACGTTGACCCACTGGAAATCGCCAAGTTTGAAGCCCTGGCCCACCGCTGGTGGGACCGCGAGAGCGAGTTCAAGCCCCTGCACGACATCAACCCGCTGCGGGTCAACTGGATTGACGAGCGTGCGCCGCTGGCCGGCAAAAAGGTGCTCGACGTAGGCTGCGGCGGCGGCATTCTGGCCGAGGCCATGGCCCAGCGCGGTGCAGAGGTGAGCGGCATCGACATGGGTGAGGCGCCGCTATCGGTGGCCAAATTGCACCAGCTGGAAAGCGGCGTAACGGTGAATTACCGTCAAATCACCGCCGAACAGCTGGCCGAAGAAATGCCCGGCCAGTTTGATGTGGTCACCTGTCTGGAAATGCTGGAACATGTGCCGGAACCGGCTTCGATCATTGCCGCCTGTCAAAAACTGGTCAAACCGGGTGGCCAGGTGTTTTTTTCCACCATCAACCGCAATCCCAAGGCTTATATGCTGGCGGTGGTGGGTGCCGAATACCTGCTGCGCATGCTGCCGCGCGGCACCCATGACTATAAAAAGTTTATCCGTCCGTCCGAGCTGGGTGCCTGGGCACGCCAGGCCGGGCTGGATATTCACGATATCACCGGCCTGACCTACAACCCGCTGACCAAACGCTACAAGCTGGAAGCGGATGTGGACGTCAACTATATGCTGCACTGCAGCAAGCCCCTGTAACGCCATGGCGCTGAAGGCGGTTCTGTTTGATCTGGACGGCACCCTGCTGGACAGTGCGCGGGACTTTATCGCCATTTTGCAGGCCATGCGTGCCGAAGCCGGCTTGCCGGCGCTGGACGAGTCCCTGATCCGTCAGACAGTGTCTGCCGGTGCCGCCGCCATGGTCAGCCTGGCGCTGGACATGCCTGCCGACCACCCGGATTTTGCAGGCCATAAACAGGATTTTCTACAGCGTTACCGCGACAATCCCTGTCTGCACAGCCGCCTGTTTGACGGCCTGCCGCAGTTACTGCAACAGCTTGAGGCGCGCGGCATTGCCTGGGGCGTGGCCACCAACAAGCCAGAGCACTTTGCCCGTCCGGTGCTGGAACAGTTGCAGCTCGACCAGCGCGCTGCGCTGCTGGTCTGCCCCGAGCAGGTGGAGCGGGCCAAGCCGGCTCCCGACATGCTGCTGTTGGCCTGCCGGCAACTGGGCATAACACCGCAACAGGCCATGTATCTGGGCGATGACCAGCGCGATATTGACGCTGCCCGCGCCGCCGGCATGCCGTCGCTGGCGGTCGGCTACGGCTATCACGCCGCCAGCGACGATCCGCGCCGCTGGGCTGCCGACCATTTTGTTGAACAGTCCACCGGGCTGGCCGCCACCGTGCTGGCCCTGATCGACCCTTAACCGAGGATTTTTCATGTTTGATTACACAGCCGCTCCCGACCTGCTGCAGGGCCGCATCATCCTGATCAGCGGTGCCGGTCGCGGTATTGGTGCTGCCGCCGCCAAAGCCTGCGCCGCCCATGGCGCTACCGTGCTGCTGCTGGGCAAGACCGAAGCCAACCTGAATCAGGTTTATGACGATATTGTTGCGGCAGGCCATGCCGAGCCGGTGGTGATTCCGCTGGATCTGAAAACCGCCACTACTGCACAGTTTGACGAGCTGGGCGCGATGATTGAAAACGAGTTTGGCCGCCTCGACGGCCTGCTCAACAACGCCTCCATTCTGGGCCCGCGCATGCCGCTGCAGCAGATCGCCGATGACAAGTTTGCCGAGGTGATGCAGGTGAATGTGCAGGGCACCTTTGGCCTGACCCGCGCCCTGCTGCCGTTGCTGCTGTTGTCCGATGACGCCTCCATTGTGTTTACCTCCAGCGGTGTGGGCCGCAAGGGCCGTGCCTACTGGGGCCCCTATGCGGTGTCCAAGTTTGCCACCGAGGGGCTGATGCAGGTGCTGGCCGACGAGCTGGACGAAACATGCGCACGCGCCAATAGCGTCAACCCCGGAGCCACCCGCACCTCGATGCGCACTGCGGCCTATCCCGGAGAGCACCCTGAAACCAACCCGCTGCCCGAAGACATCATGCCGGTCTACCTGTATCTGCTGGGGCCGGACAGCAAGGGCGTCAACGGTCAGGCGCTGAACGCACAGTAGTCGCCAGGAACTGGCGGTCATGGCCACGGCCGCCAGTCGCTGGCTGCATGGCGCAATGGCGCAGCACAGCCGCCAGCCCTGCAGGGCAGCGCCTGAAATTCGTAACCAAATCCGCTTTTACCAGAATGCTGTCATATATATGGCACGCCGTAATGCCAAAATCCTATCACCCGCCTTCATAGCAATCACAACAACCTGTCAATAAACAGATTTTTCAAGTTGGCACGAGTTTCGCTTATCTGTACTTGCAGTAACCTTTAAGAGTACAGAGACATGAACGCCACCCAAGCCCAAGTCAGCAACCTGTTAGCCTTCCCTGCCCCGGCCCGTCCTGCGGTAAACGCACGCGAAGCCCTGAGCAAGGTTCGTCCCTCCCATTCGGAAGTAGGCCTGCAACTGCGTAACCAGCTGCAGACTTCACTGGACGTGGCCGAGCTGGTGCAGATGTTTTTCAGCGCCAGCCAGCGGTTGACCGACTATCAGGGCCTGTCTTTCCGTCATGCCCGCCAGCGTCTGGACATTGCCAAGGGCAGGGTCGACGGCGACTACCGCGTCGAATACCGGCTGGAGCTGGAAGGCGAGTTTCTTGGCATGCTGTGCATCCACAATGACCGCGAGCCGGAAGAACACATGCTGGTCAGTCTGGAATGCCTGACACCTGCCCTGGCCTTCCCGCTGCGCAACGCGCTGAAATACAACGCGCTGCTGCATGCGTCCCTGCATGATCCGCTGACTGGCGTGCGCAACCGTGCCGGCATGGCCGAGCTGCTGCAACGCGACCTGCAAAGCGCGCAGCGCCTGGGCAAACCCCTGTCTGTACTGATGATTGATGTGGACCACTTTAAACAGGTCAACGATGAATACGGCCATGCCGGCGGCGATACGGCGCTGATTGCCATCGCCCAGCAACTGCAGGACAACCTGCGCAGCGTGGACGCGGTATTCCGCTTTGGCGGCGAGGAGTTTCTGGCAGTGCTGCCCAACACCGAGATGCCCTATGTACTGCAGGTTGCCGAGCGCCTGCGCCAGACCATCGAGCAGATGCATGTTTACCATGAGGGCTGCCGTATCCGCCTTAGCGCCAGCTTCGGTGTAGCCGTCAGCCAGCCCGACGAAAACCAGGACCAGCTTCTGCAACGCGCCGATGCGGCCCTGTACATGGCCAAACAAACCGGCCGCAACCGCGTCAGCCTGGCGGACTGATTGCCGGCAAGGTACCGGTAATGCAAAAAGGCACTCCCGCGAGTGCCTTTTTTGTATGCTGCCGTCCGGCTTAGTCCCTGCTGGTGCGCGGGCTGCGGCTTCTGTTGCGGTTGCCACGGCCAGGCAGCGGCTTGCTCAGGCGTTTTTCCTGACGTTCGATTTTTTCGCGGGTTTTCGGTTTCAGGTCTGGCAGGGCCACCGGCGTCAGGCCACACTCCTTGCTCAACAAGTCCACCTCGGCCTGATTAAGTTCGCGCCAGCGGCCTACACTCAGGGCCGAAGTCAGAAACACCGGCCCGAAACGCACGCGCTTGAGGCGGCTGACCACCAGCCCCTGCGATTCCCACAGGCGGCGCACTTCACGGTTGCGACCTTCCATCACCACGCAGTGGAACCAGCGGTTAAAGCCGTCGCCTTCGGGGGCGGCCTGAATGTCGGTAAACTTGGCAGGGCCGTCTTCCAGCACCACACCGTTTTTCAGGTTTTCGATCATTTCATCGGTGACTTCACCACGCACCCGCACGGCGTACTCGCGGTCCATATTGTAGGACGGGTGCATCATGCGGTTGGCCAGCTCGCCATCAGTGGTGAAAATTAGCAGGCCGGTGGTGTTGATGTCCAGGCGGCCAATGTTGATCCAGCGGCCACTTTTCAGGCGCGGCAGGCGTTCAAATACAGTCGGGCGGCCTTCGGGATCGCGGCGCGTACAGACTTCGCCCTCGGGCTTGTTGTACAGGATGACGCGGCGCACCACGGCGCTTTGTTCGTCCTGTTTGACCGGCTCGCCATCTACGCTGATCTTGTCGCGGGCCGTTACGCGCAGGCCCAGAGTGGCCACCAGGCCATTGACCTTGATACGGCCATCCTTGATCCATTGCTCGGCATCGCGGCGCGACGCCACGCCCAGACGGGCCAGCACTTTTTGCAGTTTTTCACCTGCCGGCGGCAGTTCGGGCTGCGGGCTGTCTTCGTTAATAGGGGTTGTATTCATGTGTCACCTCCCGGCGGGATTGTAGAAATTGCCCTGCGGGCAAAAGGAGCGCAAGTATACCCGAAGCCGGCCAGCTTTCAGCAGTCAAATATCGACAGTACCTGCACAAAATCATCCGCCAGCGGACAGTGCAGGCTGATCTTTTCACCACTGGCCGGATGGACAAACTCCAGTGCGGTAGCGGCCAGCATCAGCCGGGAAAAGCCGAACCGTTCGGCAAAGTACTGGTTGTGCTTGGTACGGCCATAGCTGGTATCGCCAATAATCGGGTGCGCGATGTGCTGCATGTGGCGGCGCAACTGGTGCTTGCGTCCGGTCAGCGGCTGCAGCTCCAGCAGGCTGTAACGGCTGTGCGGGTAGCCTTCCACCTGCACCGGAATTTCCACGCTTGCCAGCCGCCGGAAGCGGGTCTGCGCGTCGCGCAGCGGCTGCGGCTGATCCTTGAAGCGCTTGTCGGTGGCGTGCTCGCGCAGCGCATGGTCGATCTCGCCCTGCTCCGCCGGCCAGCCACGCACCAGTGCCTGATAGGTTTTCTGCACCTGGCCGTCCATCAGCGCCTTGCCAAAGGTGCTGGCCGTCTCTGCATCGCGGGCAAACAGCAGCAAGCCCGAGGTGGGGCGGTCCAGCCGGTGGCAGGGATACACATGCCTGCCACCGTTCAGCTCGCGGGCATATTGCAGGGCAAATTCGGTGGCATGGCGGTCAACCGGGCTGCGGTGCACCAGCAGGCCGGCCGGCTTGTGCACCGCCAGCAGCCAGTCATCGCGGTAGATCTCGGTCAGGGGATTGCTTGCATCGGACATGAAAACTTCTCTAACGGCTGCACAGCCGGCACACCGGCACGGCAAAAAACGACCGCCGAGTCAGCGGATGACAAGCCGGCGGACATGTTCTAGGCTGGGAAGCCCAATAATAACGACAGGACGCGCAGGATAACGCACAGCTCCCTTTTGTGCCCGTTGTTCCGCCTGTCCATACGCGAGGTTTTCCATGCAGGATGTAGTCATTGTAGCCGCCACCCGTACCGCCATTGGCAGTTTTCAGGGGGCGCTGTCCACCCTTCCCGCCGACGAACTGGGTGCCATCGTCATCCGCAGCCTGCTTGAACGCAGCGGTGTGGCGGCCAGCGAGGTAGACGAGGTAATTATGGGCCAGGTGCTCACCGCCGGCAGCGGCCAGAATCCGGCCCGTCAGGCCGCCATCCGTGCCGGTCTGCCGGTGGCCGTCCCGGCACTGACCCTGAATAAAGTGTGCGGCTCCGGCCTCAAGGCGCTGCAGCTGGCCGCGCAGGCCATCCGCTGCGGCGACGCCGAGGTGGTGATTGCCGGCGGCCAGGAAACCATGAGCCTGGCTCCCTATGTGTTGCCCAAAGCGCGTACCGGCCTGCGCATGGGCCACGCCGAACTGCAGGACAGCATGATCCTCGACGGCCTGTGGGACGCCTTCAATGACTACCACATGGGCATTACCGCCGAGAATATCGTTGAGCGCTACGGCATCAGCCGTGAGGAACAGGATGCCTTTGCCGCCGCTTCACAGCAAAAAGCCTGTCAGGCGCGGGCCGAAAGCCGTTTTGCCGGTGAAATCACCCCGGTCAGCATTGCTCAGCGCAAGGGCGACCCGCTGGTATTTGACCGTGACGAGCAGCCCCGCGATGGCACCACCGCCGACAGCCTGGGCAAGCTGCGTCCTGCCTTCAAAAAAGACGGCAGCGTCACCGCCGGTAATGCTTCCACCCTTAACGACGGTGCCGCCGCCGTGTTGCTGATGAGTGCCGACAAGGCCAAAACGCTGGGCCTGCCGGTGATGGCGCGGATTGCCGCCTATGCCAGTGCCGGTGTCGAGCCGGACATTATGGGCACCGGCCCGGTGCCGGCCACCCGCAAGTGCCTGCAAAAAGCCGGCTGGAGCCTTGACCAGCTGGATCTGGTCGAGGCCAACGAAGCCTTTGCTGCCCAGGCGATTGCCGTCAACCGTGAGCTGGGCTGGGATACCGGCAAGGTCAACGTCAATGGCGGTGCCATTGCGCTGGGCCACCCGATTGGCGCATCCGGCTGCCGGATTCTGGTGTCGCTGGTTCACGAAATGCAGCGCCGCGACGCCAAAAAAGGGCTGGCAACCCTCTGCATTGGTGGCGGTCAGGGCGTGGCGCTGGCCCTGGTTCGCGACTGAGCCGTCCGCTCCGGTATAGGGGCCGGTTCTGTGTCATAATCGGCCCCCTTGTTGACAGGTCGTGGAGGCCGTTGTGCGCTGGTCCCTCTTGTTGTCTGCCCTGATGGCATTGCTGCTGGCGCTGGGCCTGCCCGGCCTGCAGGCGCGTAACCGCGCACCGCTGCAACCACTGCCTGCCCTGCATCCCCTTTCCGGAAACCCTGCCATGTTTGAAGCCAACGACAAACCCACCCTGATCAAATTCTGGGCCAGCTGGTGCCCGCGCTGCCTGTCCGAGCTGGACGACACCCAGGCACTGGCCGCCGATCCAGATCTGGCACGCCTGGACATCTGGACGCTGGCCTCGCCCGGCGTGCTGGGTGAAATGCCCATGGCCGAGTTCCAGCAGTGGTATCAAGGGCTGGATTACCCACAGTTGCCGCTGCAACTGGACCCAAAGGGTGAATGGGTGCGCCATTTCGGTGTGCAGGTGTACCCGACCTGGATACTGCTTGGCCCCGACGGCAGGCTGCTGCGCCAGATCCGCGGCAGCCTGGACAAACAGCAAATCCTCACCCTGCTGGACAACACCCAGGCCGTGCTTGAACAGCCAACAGAACGCTTTTACCAAAAACAGGACCAGCAGCAGGCCAGCGCCATTGAGGCACGCGACATTTATCTGGCCGGTGGCTGTTTCTGGGGTGTGGACGCCTATTTCAAGCGTATCAAGGGCGTGCTGGACGCGGTATCCGGCTATGCCAACGGCAGCACGGAAAACCCCAGCTACGAGGACGTGATTTACCGCCAGACCGGCCATGCCGAAACGGTAAAAGTCACCTACAACCCGCAGCACATCAGCCTTGACCAGCTGCTACAGCATTACTTCCGCATCATCGACCCCACCACCCTCAACCGCCAGGGCAATGACCGGGGCACCCAGTACCGCACCGGCATCTACAGCAATGACGCCGCCGAACGCCAGCAGATTGCCCGCGCGCTGCAACAGCTCCAGCAGCGCTACACGCAGCCGGTGGTGGTGGAAAACCTGCCGCTGCAGCACTTTTATCCTGCCGAGCAATATCACCAGGACTATCTGCTGAAAAATCCGGGCGGCTACTGCCATATTGATCTGGGACTGGCCGAGATTCCGCTGGAAGAAGCGCAGCCGGAATACCGCAAGCCGGATGAGGCCGCCCTGCGCCAGCAGCTCACGCCGTTACAGTATCAGGTGACCCAGCAAAGCGGCACCGAACGCGCTTTTACCCACGAATACGACCGCCTGTTTGCGCCGGGCCTGTATGTGGACATTGTCAGCGGCGAGCCGCTGTTCAGCTCTGCCGACAAGTACGATGCCGGCTGTGGCTGGCCCAGCTTTGTACGGCCCATCGCCAGCGGCGTGGTCACCGAACATATCGACACCAGTTACAACATGCACCGCATCGAAGTACGCAGCCGGCATGCAGACTCGCACTTGGGGCATGTTTTCCCCGATGGCCCGCGTGACCGTGGCGGCAAACGCTATTGCATCAACGGCGCCAGCCTGAGGTTTGTCCCGCTGAGTGATATGGACGCACAGGGCTATGGCCGCTGGATTGAGGCCGTACAGCAGCAATAACAGCCGCCACAGGCACCGCCCCACCGTCATATGCGCCCCACCCGTCATGCTGCGCGAAGTCGCAGCATCCAGACAGGGCCACATCAGCACGGGCGGCAGAGCGCTCCTTGACCCTCGCCCCGTGTCAAAGCACTGGCACGCTGGTCCAGCAGGGCTTCGCGGCGGATAAAGTCGGCGACAAAGTCGCTGGCCGGATGGTTGTACAGCTGAAAAGGGCTATCCCACTGCACGATATTGCCCTGCTGCATCACGCCGATACGGTCGGCAATGGCAAAGGCTTCCGCCTGGTTGTGGGTCACCAGAATGGCCGTCAGGCCGGCCTGCTTGAGAATATCGCGCACCTCGAATGCCAGCCGCTCGCGGGTGTCCACGTCAAGGTTGGAAAACGGCTCGTCCAGCAGCAGAAGTTCAGGGCTGGGTGCCAGTGCCCGAGCCAGTGCCACCCGCTGTTGCTGGCCACCGGACAGCTCATGTGGATAGCGTTTGGCCAGATCGGCCAGCCCCACCAGTTCCAGCATTTCGGCAATGCGCCGGTTGCGCGCACCACGCTCCAGTCCGCCCAGGCCAAAGCCGACGTTTTTGGCCACAGTCAGATGCGGAAACAGCGCGTAATCCTGAAACATCATGCCGACGTTGCGCTTCTCCGGCACTACGGACTGCTGCGTAGAGGACAGCAGCCGGCCATCCAGCCGGATCTCGCCAGCATGCAGCGGCTCGAACCCGGCAATGGCGCGCAAAATGGTGGTTTTGCCGCAACCGGACGAGCCCAGCAGACAGCCAATTTCACCCCGCTGCAGTTGCAGGTTCAGCTGGTTGATTACGCACACCTCGCCTTCCTGACAGGGGTAGCGCACCTCAAGGCCGGCCAGCTGCAAATGGGGATGTTTCTGTGGGGATTGGCTCATGCTTCAACAGTCTCCGCAGGCGGCATCAATAACGTTCGGCCCGCTGTGAGCGGGCCAGCAGCAGCACGGGGACCAGGCCGGCCAGCACAATGGCCAGCGCCGCCACCGCGCCTTCTTCGTAAGTGCCCCGCGCCGCCTCGGCATACAGCCAGGTGGCCAGGGTTTCAAAATTCATCGGGCGCAGCAGCAGCGTGGCTGGCAACTCTTTCATGGCATCCACAAAAATCAGCAGGGCCGCCGCGCCCACTGCAGGGCGCAGCAGCGGCAGATGAATACGCCACAGCACCTGCGCCGGACCATGGCCCAGCAACCGCGCCGCCTGTTCCATCGACGGCGGAATGCGCATCAGGCCGGCTTCGATGCCACCCGATGAAATCGCCAGAAAGCGCAGGCTGTAAGCCAGCACCAGCGCCGCGACCGATCCCATCAGCACCAGCCCCGGACCATTGCCGGTCAACCGGTTGAGCAGCCCGTCAAACAGTACCAGCGGCCCCAGCAGGCCAATCGCCAGCACGGTGCCGGGAATCGCATAGCCCACCGACGACAGGCGCAACAAACCGGTCAATCGTCCGCTGCCCTGCCCGTTACGCACGCGCCGCAGCGTCCACGCCACCACCAGCCCCAGCACCACGGTGACAACCGTGGTCAGCAGGGCGATGTACAGGGTATTCCAGGCGCTGGCCAGCAGCTGTGCCGACACCTCGCCGGTCTTGTCCAGATACTTGAAGCTGGCATGCAACAGATAGATGGCCGGCGCAACAAAGCCCAGCACCACCGGCAGCCAGCCCAGCAGCACGGCCAGCCAGGCCGCCGCGCCCCTGAGCGGCTGCGGCTGGATGCGCCGCGAGCGCTGGTTGTGGCTAAAGCCCTGCCGGCGACGGCCATAGCGTTCCAGCATGATCAGCGACAGCACAAACACCAGCATGGCCAGTGCAATCTGCGCGGCACCGGCCAGATCGGAACGGGTCACCCAGGTGGTATAGATGGATACGGTCAGGGTGTGCACGCCGAGAAACTCGGACGCGCCAATATCGTTAAGGGTTTCCAGCAGCGCCAGACTGACGCCCACCGCAATCGCCGGACGCGCCATGGGCAGCGCCACGCGGAAAAATACACTACGCGAAGTGGCCCCCAGCACCCGCCCCGCCTCCAGCAGGCTGGCCGACTGGGTGGCAAACATGGCGCGGGTACTCAGATAAACATAGGGATAGAGTACAAAGCCCAGCAGGAAAATAGCCCCGCCCAGCGAACGAATGTCCGGCAGGCGAAACTGGCGCGGGCTGGTATAGCCCAGCAGGTCACGGATCAGCCCCTGCACCGGGCCGATAGGATGCAGGATGTCCAGATAGGCAAAGGCCACAATATAGGTTGGCACCGCCAGCGGCAGCAGCAGCGCCCAAAGCAGGATGCCACGGGTCGGGAACTGGTAGGCAGTCACCAGCCAGGCACAGCCCACGCCAATCACGCTCACCAGCACGCCTACACCCAGCAGCAGCAACAGGGTATTGCTCACCGCCGTAGGCAGCACATAGGCCAGCAGGTGTTGCCAGTGGTCCAGCGTGCCCTGGCCGGCACGCAACAGCAACGACAGCACCGGTGCCAGCACCATCAGCGTGATACAGCTGGTGGCCAGCAGCCAGCCTTTGCCCATGTTTTTATACACCCGAAAACCGCCATCCCGTCAATAAACGCAAAAGCCACCGTGCCCGGCAAACGGGGGACGGTGGCCGCCTTGCAATCAGCCGTGCACGTTAGTGGTCAAAGCCCACTTTATCAACCAGCTCGCTGGCCTGTTTGCGGTGTTTGGCAATTTCAGGCAAGGGCAGCTGGTCGGCTTTCAGCTCGCCAAAACTGGCCACCACTGCGTCCAGCTCGACACCGGCCTTGACCGGATACTCGTAGTTGGCCTTGGCATACAGGCTCTGGGCCTCGTCGGACACCAGGTACTCCAGCAGGCGAACCGCGCTGTCACGATTGGGAGCGTGTTTGGCGACAGCCGCACCGGATACGTTGACGTGGGTACCGCCGGACTTGGCAAAGACCGGGCGCACCACCTTGATGGCCTCGCCCCACTGGTATTCATCAGAGCCTTGTTCAGCGTTTTTCATACGGCCCACATAGTAGGCGTTGGCAATGCCAACATCACAGATACCGCCCAGAATGTCGCGAGCTACGTCACGGTCGCCACCGGCAGCGGTGCGGCCCAGATTGGCCTTGACGTCACGCAGCCACTGTTCGGTCGCCTCGGCACCGTTGTGGGCGATCATTGCCGCCAGCATGCCAACGTTGTACGGGTGCTGACCGGAGCGGATGCACACCTTGCCTTTCCAGCGCGGATCAGCAAAGTTTTCATAGGTCAGTTCGGTGATGTCATCCAGGTCGGCGGCCACATAGCCCACACGGTCACGCATGGACAGCGCAAACCAGCTGCCATCCTCGCCACGCAGGTGGGCGGGAATGGCCTCCTTGAGCACTGTCGAATCCACCGGCTGGGTAACACCCGACTCAACCAGGTCCAGCAGATTGCCGATGTCCACGGTCATCAGGATGTCGGCGGGCGACTTGTTGCCCTCGGCCTTGACCCGCTCGATCAGGCCATCCTTGACGAAAACGGTGTTGACCTTGATGTCGGTATCTTTGGTAAAGGATTCCAGCAACGGAATGATCAGGCCCGGCTCGCGGGTGGTGT
>CAZVDA010000036.1:0-12895 GCA_964625365.1 uncultured Thiopseudomonas sp.
GAAGTAGTACATGGGGATTTCGCGCTTTTCCACCAGCGCGCCGGAGCGCCAGCCGCGCCCCTCGATCACCTGCTCGTTGGCCAGCACGGTGTTGTCCACCGGATCCCAGTTCACGGTGCCTTTTTTCTGGTAGATGATGCCTTTCTGATACAGGCGGGTGAACAGCCATTGCTCCCAGCGGTAGTAGTCGGGCTTGCAGGTGGCCAGCTCACGCGACCAGTCCAGTGCCAGCCCGAGCTGGTTGAACTGCTTCTTCATGTAGTCGATGTTCTGGTAGGTCCAGGCTGCTGGCGCTACTTTGTTCTGGATGGCGGCGTTTTCCGCCGGCATACCGAAGGCATCCCAGCCCATGGGCTGCATTACGTTTTTGCCCAGCATGCGCTGATAGCGGCTGATTACGTCGCCAATGGTGTAGTTGCGCACGTGGCCCATGTGCAGGCGGCCGCTGGGGTAGGGGAACATGGACAGGCAGTAGAAGGGCTCTTTGCTGCTGTCTTCTTTGACTTCAAAGGATTTGTTCTGCGCCCAGAATTCTTGCGCCTGGGACTCGACCGCGCCGGGTTGATACTGTTCTTGCATGATGGGATATGGATTTCTTCAACAAAATAAGGGGAAAACAATGCTGCAAGCATACATGAAGCGGCGGGGGTTCGCCTATGGCCTGTGCGTGGTGGCGGTGGCTGGTCCCGCCGGTCAGCGGTTGCCGTATGCCAGCGGATACAGCCACAGGCCGGCCAGCTCGTTTAGCAGCTGGGTGTTTTGCCATAGCGCGCGGCTTTCCGGCAGCCAGCCGCCCGCTGGACTATGCTGGCGGGTGCTGTAAAAGCCTTGCGGGGCTGGAATGACGGTAAAGCCGGCCTGCTCAAAACTCCAGACCGAGCGCTGCATGTGCCAGGCGTCGGTGACCAGAACGATTTTTTGTATGCCCAGCGGCTGTAACATGGCTGCGCTATGGCGGGCATTTTCTTCGGTGGTGCGGCTGCTGTCTTCCAGCCAGCGGGCCGGCACGCCGTAATCCTGCGCGAGGCTGTCGGCCATGATGCGCGCTTCGCTGGGCGGGCGACCAAAATGCAGACCGCCGCTGACCAGTATGGGCAGGCCGCTGGCACGGTGCAGGCGGGCGGCATAGCGCAGGCGCTGGCTGGCAAACAGTGATGGCTGGTCAGTGCTCCAGGCGGCATCCGCCGGCTCGCGGCCGCCACCCAGAACAACAATGGCGCCCGCATGCCGGGCGAGCGCTGGCCACGCCGTGGCGGGCAGGGCGGGCAGGTTTTCAATGTGGCTGGCCAGCAGGCGGGTGGTCACCGGCAGGCTGAGCAGGTAACAAATACTCAGTGCCGCAGCAAATATCAGACCGGCCAGACGGGGAAAGCGTTTGCGCAACAACCAGGCCGCCAGCAAGGCCAGCAACAGGCTTGCGGGTGGCATGGCAAGTTGTTTGAGGATAAAACGCCAGCTCACGGGGGTTAATTGCTGGCGGGGATTTGATTGCGCAGGTGGGTGATTTCCTTGTTCATCAGGTCGATGCGGCGGGCCATGCTTTCAATCAGGCTGTGGGCGATGCGTGGATTGCTTTGCATCAGGGTCAGGAACTGGTCCTTGGGGATGGTCATTACCGTGCAGGGCTCGGTGGCGATTACGGTGGCGGTGCGCGGCTCGTTGATGAACACCGCCATGGCACCGAAAATTTCGTCTTTTTGCACGTCGCCCACTTTCTGGCCGTCTACCCAGGCTTCGGCATGGCCTTCAACTATCACGAATACATGCTCGGCGGCGTCGCCCTGGCGGATCAGTTTTTCGCCGGGGGCAAAGTGTTCAAAACCGGTGGAGGGGCTGACCTCCAGTTGTTTGATACGGGCAAATGCCTCGGTCAGCAGGGTGGTCTGGCCGAGCAGATAGAAGGTGAATTGTTCCTGGCGTTCTTCATCGCCGTATACATGGCGGAAAAATTCGCGCCGCTCATAGGGCACCAACTTGACCGGCTCGCTGTGGCTGTACTGCCAGTTGGGCAGGCTCAGGCCGTGGCGCAGCCCGATCAGGCTGCCGCTTTGCAGGTAAAACAGGGGGCGCTGGTCGACAGAAGTGTCAATAACACCCTCGGCGAGCATGAACAGCTGGTTGTCGGGCAGCAGCGGGTTGAGGTGGTCGCTGTTGCCAAACTCAAGGGCAGGGCCGCAGGGCTCAAGTCCCTGCAATAGCTGTGCGGGAATTTCCTGCAGGCGGCTCATCAGGGGTTCGGCATAAACGGGAAGGTCGCCAAGCAAGTACATGGTGGATGTCCTGTGCAAACATTTTACAGGTGGCCAGTATAAAGCAGTTGCCGGCAGGTGGCGTAACTTGTGGACCAGTTGGCGGCATGCGTCACACTTTTGCTGTAAAGGCATGACCGGACGGACAGAAGCGGGTGTTTTGGTTTGCGCTTTACAGACGCGCTGCGCATAATCGCCGCTGTGTGATGAGAGGATGCCAGCGTGCCAGCAAGTGAATTGAAATCAGTCGTTCATACCCTGATCCAGATTACTGACAGCCACCTTTTTGCTGAGCCGGAGGGCAACCTGCTGGGCTTGCCAACCCGTGAGAGCCTGAAAGCGGTTGTGGAGCTTGCCGCGCTTGAAAATCCGGATGCCTGCCTGGTGCTGGCAACGGGTGATATTTCCCAGGACGCGACTCTTGAGTCCTATCAGCATTTCGTTCGCCAGATTGACCTGATTGATGCGCCCATGCGCTGGCTGCCGGGCAATCACGACGAGGCGCTGGTGCAGTTGCAGGCTGCTGCCGGCGCAGACTGGTCGCAGCCGGTCACCGATTTGCCGGGCTGGCGGATCATCATGCTGGACTCTTCTGTATCCGGTGCCGTGTTTGGCCAGTTGCTGCCCGAGCAGTTGCAGTTGCTTGAGGAGGCGCTGCGTAGCGCGGGCGAGCGCCATGTGCTGGTTTGCATGCATCATCATCCTGTGCCCATTGACTGTCGCTGGCTGGATAACCTGGGCCTGCGCAATGCCGATGAATTTTTTGGCGTGCTGGATGCCTGTCCGCGTGTGCGCGGGGTTCTCTGGGGGCATATCCATCAGGAACTGGATGTTGAACGCAACGGAGTGCGCCTGCTGGCAACGCCTTCAACCTGCATCCAGTTTGCGCCGCGTAGCGATGATTTTGCTCTGGACCACCTGTTGCCGGGTTATCGCTGGCTGCGCCTGCACGCCGATGGCCGGATCGAGACCGGTGTTTCGCGATTGCGGCAGCTGGACTACGAAATCGACTTTTCACAAGACGGCTATTGATCGTTACCGTCATGCGTCCTGTCCTGTATCTGCACGGCTTCAACAGCTCCCCCCTTTCCTTCAAAGCACAGGCTTTGCAGGCTGCCTGGCGGCAGGCAGGCTTGCCGCCGCAATACTTGCATGTTCCGGCGCTGCCCAATGATCCACGCGAAGCGGTTGCCCTGGCCGGCGACTGGCTGGGCCGGCATACGGATGCCGTGCTGGTGGGCAGCTCGCTGGGTGGTTGTTATGCCACCTATCTGGCCGAAAAATATGCACGCAAAGCGCTGCTGATCAATCCGGCAGTACGGCCCTGGCTGCGCTTTCACCAGTATCTGGGGCCGCAGCAAAATTATTCGACCGGCGAGCGCTGGGAGCTGACCGAAGCTCATGTGGCTGCCCTGGCCCGGTTGGAAACGCCGCCGCCACAGGATCCGGAGCGCTTTGTAGTGTGGTTGCAGACCGGCGATGAGACGCTGGACTATCGCGAGGCCGTCGATTTCTACCATGGCTGCCGGCTGGATATACAGCAGGGCGGCGACCATGCTTATCAGGGTTTTGAAGGGCGCATTCCCGAACTGCTGGCCTTTGCCGGCCATAATGCCTGATACTGCATATTTATACAGTGTCGCGGGCTGTGTTATTCTTGCGCCCCCGTATTTTCTGATTATCCGTTTTTTGCAGGGCCAGCATGACCAACTCCACCTATACCGCTGATGCCATTGAGGTTTTGTCCGGCCTTGATCCGGTGCGCAAGCGTCCGGGCATGTACACCGACACCACCCGTCCCAACCATCTGGCCCAGGAAGTGATCGACAACAGTGTGGACGAAGCGCTGGCCGGCCATGCCCGCAACATCCAGGTGATCCTGCACGAAGACCAGTCGCTGGAAGTGGTGGATGACGGACGCGGCATGCCGGTGGATATTCACCCCGAGGAAGGCGTGCCCGGGGTTGAGCTGATCTTTACCCGTCTGCATGCCGGCGGCAAGTTTTCCAACAAGAACTACGAATTTTCCGGTGGCTTGCACGGGGTCGGTATTTCCGTGGTCAATGCCCTGTCCACCCGGCTTGAAGTGCGGGTGCGCCGTGATGCCCAGGAATGGCAGATGCTGTTTGCCGACGGCTTCAAGGCCAGCGAGCTGGAGGTGATCGGCGCGGTGGGCCGGCGCAATACCGGTACCAGCGTGCGTTTTTGGCCGGATGGCAAGTATTTCGATTCGGCCCGTTTTTCCATCAGCCGCCTCAAGCATGTGCTCAAGGCCAAGGCGGTGCTCTGTCCCGGACTAACCATCAGTTTTTGGGACAAGAATAGCGGCGAAAAGCTGGAATGGTTTTATGAGGATGGCCTGCGCTCCTATCTGGCCGATGCGGTCAACGAGTGGGAACGCCTGCCGGAGGAGCCCTTCTGCGGCAGCCATGCCGGCGAGGGCGAGCGGGTCGAGTGGGCGCTGTTGTGGCTGCCCGAAGGTGGCACCAGCATCCAGGAAAGCTATGTCAACCTGATTCCTACGGCGCAGGGCGGGACCCATGTCAACGGCCTGCGTCAGGGGCTGCTGGATGCCATGCGCGATTTTTGCGAGTTCCGCAACCTGTTGCCACGCGGCGTCAAGCTGGCACCGGAAGATGTCTGGGAGCGCATCAGTTTTGTCTTGTCGCTGAAAATGCAGGAGCCGCAATTCTCAGGCCAGACCAAGGAGCGCCTGTCGTCACGCCAGGCGGCCAACTTTGTTGGCAGCGTGGTCAAGGACGCTTTTAGCCTGTGGTTGAATGCCAATGCCGAACAGGGCATGCAGCTGGCAGAAATGGTCATCGAACAGGCAGGCCGGCGTCTCAAATCGGCCAAACGGGTCGAGCGCAAGCGGGTCACCCAGGGGCCGGCGCTGCCGGGCAAGCTGGCAGACTGTGCCGGTCAGGATCCGATGCGTGGCGAGCTGTTTCTGGTCGAGGGTGACTCGGCCGGTGGCAGTGCCAAGCAGGCACGCGACAAGGAATATCAGGCCATCCTGCCGCTGCGCGGCAAGATTCTGAACACCTGGGAAGTGGATGAAAGCCAGGTGCTGGCCTCGCAGGAAGTACACAACATTGCCGTGGCCATTGGCGTTGATCCGGGTGCCAAAGACCTGGAACAGCTGCGTTACGGCAAGATCTGCATTCTGGCCGATGCCGACTCTGACGGCCTGCACATTGCCACCCTGTTGTGTGCCCTGTTTGTGCGCCATTTCCGGGCGCTGGTCGAGGCCGGCCATGTCTATGTGGCGATGCCGCCGCTGTTTCGTATTGATGCCGGCAAGGAAGTGCATTACGCGCTGGACGATGAAGAGCGCGAGGCGATCCTGCAGCGCATCGAGTCGGCCAACAAAAGAACCAAAATTCAGGTGACCCGCTTTAAGGGGCTGGGCGAAATGAACCCGCCGCAGCTGCGTGAAACCACCATGGACCCCAATACCCGCCGGCTGGTGCAGCTGACGCTGGAGGAAGGCGATGGTGCGGGCGAGATTCTGGATATGTTGCTGGCACGCAAACGGGCGGGAGATCGCAAGGCGTGGCTGGAGACGAAAGGGGATTTGGCGGAGGTTTAAGTTTTTTGGCTGGTACTGGGGTTTTGTGGTTTGGTGCTTGGGACGTTGGTGTTTGGTGCTTTGTGTTTGGAGCGGCAGGTGCAGGTGGCTCAGGGGTGCTGCAAGTACGTCCCTGTAAGCTCCATGGCGGCATCCATGCCGCCAAGGCCCTGATCCACCTGCACCTGCCGCTCCTGAAATTCCGTGCAGTGCGCTCGCACCAGTTGGATGGGGGAATGGGCGGGCGTTGCCCGCCTGCTGTCGCGTGTTTGAGTGGTGGTTTTGTTGGTTGATTAGCTGGGGTGGCAGGCTGGTGGTTATGAATAAGGCTGAACTGCGTGCTGCTTTGTTGCTTGATCCTGTGATTGCGCGCTGTGTTGAGTTGGCGCAGGTGGATGCCAATGTGCAGCTGTTGTGGCTGTATGGTTCGCGTGCCAAGGGCACTGCGCAGGCGGGCAGTGATTATGATTTTGCTGTGGCGTTTGCCAGTTTTCCGCAGAATGCCTGGGATAAACGGTTGCAGCCGGTGTTGCTGGCCCAGCAGTGGGCGGATGCGCTGGGTGTGCCGGATGACAAAATTTCGGTGATTGATATTAACCATGTGCCGATTCCGCTGGCTTTGTCAGTGATCCGGCAGGGTGTGGAGCTGGTGGTGAAGGATGGCCTGCGGCTGGCGCGGGAGGAGAACCGTATCACCGGGCTGTGGGAAGAAGAATGTTTTCATCGGGAGCGTGACAATGGATGAGGCCTATTGCAGCGCCATGCGGGAACAGCTGGCCGAGCTGGATGAAGATCTACAGTTGCTGGCGAAAAGTATGGCTGAAAAAGGCTATGCCGACCGCCATGAGTATCGTGCAGCCGAGCGTAATTTGCAGTTGCTGGTGGAAGCCTGCATAGGTATTGGCAAGCGTATGCTGAAAGCCCGTGGCCAGCATGTACCGAATCAGGCACGCGAGGTGTTTGCCAAGCTGCAATCGCTGGGGCTGGATACGGGTGACGTGTCCTGGAATAAGGTAATAGGTATGCGCAATGCACTGGTGCACGATTACCTGAATGTGGATCGGGGGCTGGTGCTGGATGTGGTGGCGGCAGGGCATTATCAGGATTTGCTGGCGTTTGCAGAGAAGGCTTTGCGAAATTAGGTTTTAAACTAGATAACCATATGAATGATTTAACCGAAATGAGTTTTGAAGGCGTCGAGCGCCAGTCGCTGGCGCAGTTTACCGAGCAGGCGTATCTGAATTATTCCATGTACGTGATTCTCGACCGTGCCTTGCCGCATGTGGGCGATGGGCTTAAGCCGGTGCAGCGGCGTATTGTCTATGCGATGAGCGAGCTGGGGCTGGATGCCGATGCCAAGCACAAAAAATCCGCGCGTACCGTGGGTGATGTGCTGGGTAAATACCACCCGCACGGTGACAGCGCCTGTTACGAGGCGATGGTGCTGATGGCGCAGCCGTTCAGTTACCGCTATCCGCTGGTGGATGGGCAGGGCAACTGGGGTGCGCCGGACGATCCCAAGTCGTTTGCCGCCATGCGCTATACCGAGGCGCGGCTGGCGCGTTATTCCGAGGTGCTGCTATCCGAGCTGGGGCAGGGTACGGTCAACTGGGTGCCCAACTTTGACGGCACCATGGACGAACCAGCGGTGTTGCCGGCACGTTTGCCGAACTTGCTGCTTAATGGCACCACCGGCATTGCCGTCGGCATGGCTACCGATGTGCCGCCGCACAACCTGCGCGAAGTGGCGGCGGCCTGCGTGCAGCTGCTGGATAAAGCCTCTACCACTACCGAAGAGCTGTGCGAGCTGATTCCCGGGCCGGATTATCCGACCGAGGCGGAAATCATTACCCCGCGTGAAGACCTGCTGAAAACCTACCAGACTGGCCGTGGCTCGATTCGCGCCCGTGCCGTGTATGAGCTGGAAGACGGCGACATTGTGGTCACTGCGCTGCCGCATCAGGTATCCGGTGCCAAGGTGCTGGAGCAGATTGCCGCGCAGATGCAGGCCAAGAAGCTGCCGATGGTGGCTGATCTGCGTGACGAATCCGACCATGAAAACCCTTGCCGTATCGTGATTGTGCCGCGCTCCAACCGCGTGGACACTGAAGACCTGATGCAGCACCTGTTTGCCACCACCGATCTGGAAGCCAGTTTCCGCGTCAACATGAACGTAATCGGGCTGGACAACAAACCCCAGGTGAAAGACCTGCGCAGCATGCTGCTGGAGTGGCTGAGTTTCCGGGTGGAAACCGTGCGCCGCCGTTTGCAGTTCCGCCTGGACCGGGTGGAAAAGCGGCTGCATCTGCTGGAAGGCTTGCTGATTGCCTTCCTTAATCTGGATGAAGTGATTGAAATCATCCGCACCGAGGATCATCCCAAAGCGGTGCTGATGGAACGTTTCGGCATTACCGAGATTCAGGCCGACTACATTCTGGATACCCGCCTGCGCCAGCTGGCGCGGCTGGAAGAAATGAAAATCCGTGGCGAGCAGGACGAGCTGAGCAAGGAACGTGACAGCCTGCTGGAGCTGCTGGGTAGCGAGTCCAAGCTCAAGCGGCTGGTCAGAAAAGAAATTATCGAGGATGCCAAAACTTACGGTGACGAGCGCCGCTCGCCACTGGTGGAGCGGGGCGAGGCCAAGGCCCTGTCGGAAACCGAGCTGGTGCCGTCCGAGCCGGTTACCGTGGTGCTGTCGCAACAGGGCTGGGTGCGCAGTGCACGTGGCCATGAAGTGGACGGCGCGGCGTTGTCCTATAAAACCGGCGACGCCTTCAAGGTCTCCGCACCGGGCCGCAGCAACCAGCAGGCGGTGTTTCTGGACAGTACGGGCCGTAGCTATTCGCTGCCGGCGCATACCCTGCCGTCGGCACGCGGGCAGGGCGAGCCGCTCAGTGGCCGACTGACACCGCCGGCGGGTGCAACCTTTGAGCATGTGTTGTTGCCGGCCGACGATCAGCTGTATGTGCTGGCCTCGGATGCCGGTTACGGCTTTATCGTCAGGGGCGAGGACATGCAGGCCAAAAACAAGGCCGGCAAGGCGCTGCTGACGGTGCCGGCTGGCGGCAAGGTGATGCAACCGCGTCCACTGGCCGGTGTGGAAGGCTATCTGCTGGCCGCGACCACCAATGATGGCCGCTTGCTGATCTTTGCGGTCAGTGACTTGCCGGAACTGGCCAAGGGTAAGGGCAACAAGATGATCGGCATTCCTGGCGAACGGCTCAGCAAGCGTGAGGAATGGATGGTCGATTTTGTTATCCTGCCGGAAGGTGCGCATCTGCAAGTCGAATCGGGCAAGCGTATCCTTACTTTGAAAAACACCGACCTTGAGCATTACCGTGGTGAGCGGGGCCGGCGTGGCAACAAGCTGCCACGCGGTTTTCAGCGGGTGGATGCGCTGGGCGTGGTGGAACCGTCGTAAACCTACAGGAAACAGCCATGCAGCAAAACCAGGCGATGCTTAACTGGCAGCAGGACGGTAGCCTGTCGTGCCTGCATGTTACCGGCCACTGGACGCTGCATCAGCGCAAGCCGGACCTGCTGGAGGTGTGGCGCAAGGGCGGACGTTTGCCGGAACAGCTGTGCGTGCGGGTCGCCGTGCAGGCCTGGGACAGCAGCCTGCTGGCCTTGCTGCGGCGCATCGGCTATCTGGCGGAAGAAGCCGGCATTCGCCTGTGCTGGCAGGGCCTGCCGGACGGTGTTGAACAACTGTTGCAGATGGCCAGCACACCCTCTGTACAGGTGCAGGCCGAGCAGAAGGCACCCGAGGGCCGGATCACGCAACTGGGCCTGGCCAGTCTGCGCATGTTGGCCAGCCTGGGGCGCACCTGTAGCTTTATCGGCGCGGTGAGTCTGGCATTGCTGGCGGCCATTACCGGCAAGGCCCGCATGCGGGCCAGCGATTTCTGGCTGGCCGTCCAGCAAAATGGGCCGGGTGCCCTGCCGATTGTGGCGCTGATTGCCGTACTGGTCGGGCTGATTCTGGCCTTCGTCGGCGCGGTACAACTGGAAGCCTTTGGTGCGCAAATCTACATCGCCAATATGGTGGCTATCGGCATGACCCGTGAAATGGGTGCGCTGATGACTGCCGTCATCATGGCCGGTCGTACCGGTGCGGCCTATGCCGCCGAGCTGGGCAGCATGCAGGCCAACGAAGAAATCGACGCCCTGCAAACCTTCGGTTTTCCGCCGCTGGAGTTTCTGGTGGTGCCCCGTGTACTGGCGCTGCTGGTCAGCATGCCGATTCTCACCTGTTTTGCCGATGCGCTGGGCATGATGGGCGGCTTTGTCATTGGCTGGGGCATGTATGACATCTCGGCCACCCAGTACATCAGCCAGAGTCTGGTGATGATCAGCACCACCGACTTTTTTATCGGCCTGTTCAAAAGCCTGATCTTTGCCCTGCTGATCGGCATGATTGGTTGCTACTACGGGCTGAACAGTGGCCGCAATGCGCAGGCAGTCGGGCAGGCCACCACCAACGCGGTGGTCAGCATCATTGTTGCGCTGGTGGTCAGTGACGCCATGATTACCGTTATTTGCACGCGGCTGGGGATTTGACCATGGACCATCCCGTACTGGTTGCCGAAAACCTCAGTGCCGGCTATGGCCGTCTGGTGATCCAGCGTGACCTCAACTTCAGCATCCGCCAGGGCGAGGTGTTTGTGGTGATGGGCGGTAGCGGTTGTGGCAAGAGCACCTTGCTGCGCCACCTGATCGGCCTGCAGGCACCGCTGGCCGGCCGTATGCTGTTTCAGGGCGAAGATTTCTGGGCGCGTAGCAGCCGGGAGCGTGCCCTGTTGCAGCAGCATTTTGGCATCCTTTACCAGAACGTGGCGCTGTGGGGCGCGATGACCCTGCGTGAAAACATCTGCCTGCCGCTGGAAACCTGGCGGCCCGAACTGAGCCGCGAAGAGCGTCATGAGCTGGCCTCACTGAAACTGGCGCTGGTTGGCCTGACCGGTACCGACCATCTATACCCGTCCGAGTTGTCCGGCGGCATGCGCAAGCGGGCCGGACTGGCACGCGCGCTGGCGCTGGACCCGCAGGTGCTGTTTTTTGATGAACCATCCGCCGGGCTGGACCCGCTCAGCTCCATGGCGCTGGACGAACTGATTTTGCAGCTGCGCGACAGCCTCGGTGCCAGTATCGTGCTGGTCACGCACGAGCTGCCCAGTATTTACCGGGTGGCCGATACCTGCCTGTTTCTGGATAATAAAACCCGTACCCAGATTGCCCTTGGCAGCCTGCAGGACCTGCTTGACCACGGTCCCGAACAGGTTCAGCGCTTTTTGCGCCGTGGCGATTCTTTTGCAGCTGGAGAGCATGCATGAACGAAACCCGAAAACCCTTCTGGATTGGCGTTTTTCTGCTCAGCGGCCTGGTGCTGCTGGTCGGCGGCATCCTGATTTTGGCCCGTGACAACCTGTGGAGCAAACCGGTGGAGTACGTGGTGTACTTTACCGGTGCGCTGGACGGGCTGGACGTGGGCGCGGATGTAACCTATCGCGGCGTCAAGGTCGGCAGTGTGTACGATATCCGCCTGTCCTATGACCGTAAAATCAACGATGTCATCATGCCAGTGGTGATCCGTATCAACAGTAATCCAGGCGCGGCGCGGGCTACCGGCCCGCAACTGGATCGCTCCATTGCACGCCTGCTGGAGCGTGGCCTGCGTGCCCAGCTGCAGGTGCCCAGCCTGCTGACCGGCAAGGCGATTGTCGCGCTGGACTTCTTCCCGGGGCAGCCCGGCTATGTGCGCGAAGGGGATTCCACCGGTCTGGTGGCCATTCCCACCGTACCCTCGCGCATTGACCAGGCAGCCGACCTGTTGCGCGACCTGGCGGAAAGCGTGCGCTCGGTGCCGCTCAAGGAAACCCTGGAGTCGGCCAACCGTACACTGGAACACATGGAAAACCTGCTGGCATCGCCAGAACTGAGCGGCAGCATCAGCCGCTTCAATGAACTGCTGGGCAGCTTGAACCATATCAGTCGCCAGCTGGATCAGCGGTTGCCGGGTTTTATGGACAATCTGGATGACGGCGGGCGGGAGCTCAAAGAGGCGCTGGCCGATGTGCGCAAGGCCGCCGATAGCGCCCGGCAAACGCTGGAAGATGCCAGCGTGCTGGTGCAGGAAGGCCAGCGCAGCCTGAGTCCGCAGTCCGAGCTGCAATATGAGCTGCTGCAGGCCCTGCAAAACATTTCCAGCGCCAGCAAGTCCCTGCAGCGCACGGCGCAGACCATTGAACAACAGCCCCAGTCCCTTATTTTTGGCAAGAAACAATGAATAGACACAACATTCCTGCCGTTCTGGCAGCTCCCTTGCTGGCCCTGATTACCGCACTGGGTAGCGGCTGCAGCCTGCAGGCTCCTGCCGCGTATTACCAGCTGCAGGGGCCGGGCGATGCGGTGGTGGCCGGTCATGCCGATGTGGCCATTTTGCTCGGGCCGGTCAAGCTGGCGGATTACCTGCAGCGTGAGCAGATCATGCAGCGCCAGGCCGACGGAAGCCTGGCTGCCGGCCATGCGCGCTGGGCCGGTAGCCTGGATGATGAAGTCGGCCAGTTGCTGCTTCGCCAGCTGGCTGCGCAACTGGGTAACAGTCACGTCGCGCTCTACCCGGACCGTATTGGCGTGCGCCAGCAGGCGCAGCTGGTGGTCAGCATCAGCCGGCTGGACTCGGGCGCAGAACAGCCCGCAGTGCTGGAGGCCCAGTGGCGTTTGCTGGATGCACAGGGCGAGATACGTGACAGCAAGGTGATCAGCCTGCAGGCCAGCCATGCCGGCGATCTGGCCAGCCAGATCCGTGCCCAGGAAAACCTGCTGATACAGCTGTCGCGCCAGCTGGCAGAGGCTGTCAGGCCATTACAGACCCGCAGTACCGCCTTCGGGCCACGCAAGGTACCGGATACGCCCGCAATGGACTCCGGTGCAGCCACAAGCGGCTTGCCGGACGCAGGGCAGTTGCGGGATGTGGAAGTATTCCGTTTTTAATCGTCCATCTCCAGCATTAACAGCATAAGCCCCTGCAACTGGTCATCCAGTTGCCCGGAGTGGGGCAGGTGCAGATGTTCAA
>CAZVDA010000037.1:0-5027 GCA_964625365.1 uncultured Thiopseudomonas sp.
ATGCCATAGGGCGAGTTGACATAAAACGGCTGGGCCTCGGCGGTGCTGGCACTGCCCTCAACCGGATAGCGCACATGGCCAATGCCGACCTGGCCAACCAGCTCTTTCATGTGGCGGGTACGGAACACATCGCGCACCAGACCATCTGCCTTGCGCAAGAAAAGCCGTCCCTGCTTGCTGGTCACCATCCCGGCGGCGTCCTGTCCGCGATGCTGTAGTACGGTCAACGCGTCATACAATGACTGGTTGACCTCCGATTTACCCACAATTGCGACTATACCGCACATTGATGACAACCCCTGCGTAGCAGATTTAACGTTGCGCATTGCGCACTGACCGTCTGGAACAGACACATCACGGGACTAGTGATCCGCCACATGACCGCCCAGCTCCAGAACAAGATTCTTTGACCAGTCCGCCACCAGCAAAAAGTGCGGAACCAGTACCGATTCGCGCCACCAGGGGTCCTGGACTACGGGTGACAGGCTCAACAGGCCGACCGCCACCACCACCAGCAACACACCGCGTGCAGCGCCGAAGAACATTCCAAGAAAGCGGTCGGTACCGCTGAGTCCGGTGGCCCGCACCAGCTGGGCAACCAGAAAATTGACCAGGCCACCTGCCATCAGGGTGCCCAAAAACAGAAGTGCGCATGCGGCAATGACACGCAGCGAAGGTGTTTCGATATAGGGTGCCAGATATACGGCCAGATCACCGCCAAACATCCATGCGACTGTGCCCGCCAGCAGCCAGCTGACCAGCGACAAGGCTTCCTTGACAAATCCCCTGACCAGACTGATCAGTGCCGAGACGGCAATTACCGCAAAAATGACTGCATCGAGCCAGTTGAAAGCCACTGCCAGAACCCACATTGCAAAGAGTGCGATTCTAGCAGAGCAGTCCGGCCATGATAACCCTTTTATTAAACCGGCCTGCCCGCGGGCTGCGGGAGTACGGTCTGCCATGCCTGTGCGGCTGCATCTGCACGGGCATGGCCAGGCTGGGGCAGCGTTTACGGCTGGTAACGCACCACAAAGCAGTCCTGGTTTTCCCGCGCCTTGAGCTGCTTGCAGGTAGCCACTGCCTCGGCTTCGCGGATCAGCGGACCGATCAACACCTTGTGTACGCCGTCACCGCTGCGGATATAGGCGGTATAGTGTTTGGCGCGGAAGGTGTCGCGCAGACGTTCGGCATTGTCCAGGCTGGCCAGGCTGGCCAGCTGGATGGACCAGGATACCGGCAGGTTGTTGCGGTCAATACCGGGCGCTGCCGGTTTCGGCACAGGCTTTGCCACAGGCTCGGACTTGACGGCCGGTGGCGGTGTCACCGGCTGCGCGGGTCGTGTTTCGGCGACCGGCGGCCTGGCTGGCTCCGGTTTGGCCACCGGCGGTTCAACCACCTGTGGTTGCGGTGCAACCGGTACAACGGGCTCGGCAACCGGCTCATGCTCGATCAGCACAAATTCTGGCTCCGGCTCTACCACCGGCTCGTACAGATCCTCCACGGGCACGGGCACCTCAACCGGCTCTACCCGTATGTCGGGCACCGGCGCCACGACCGGCGGCGGCGGAACCTGTACGTCAACCTGGGGCAACGGGTGCTCTTCCTTGCTGGAAAACAGCATTGGAACAAAAATGATGGCCAGCGCCACCAGTACCAGAGCGCCTACGATGCGCTGCTTGAATTTGCTGTCCGTTTCACTCATCTGTCATCACCTGAAAAATTACTGTGCCTGCCGCCGGCTTCGACTCAGCCTTGCGGCTGGAGTTCATGCAGAAGCTCAAGGGCCTGGGCGACGGTAAAGAACGAACCGAATACCAAAATCTCGTCCTGCGGACTGCTGTCGGCCAGCCGTGCCGCGAGGGCGCTGCGGATATCGCCGTGACTATGCCAGGGTTCACCGGCCTGCTGCAGGTGTTGCTGCAGCTGCTCAAGGGAAAAACTGCGCGGCGACGGTAGCGCGGCAATATCCCAGCCGGCAAACTGTCCGTGCATGGCCGCCAGTACCCCGTCCACATCCTTGTCCGCCAGCGCACCAAATACCGCATAACGCTGGCCCAGCAACGGGCGCTGCTGCAGCCAGCCGGCCACATAGGCAGCGGCCTGCGGGTTATGGGCCACATCCAGAATCAGGGTACGCGAGCCATCAGCCACATCCACCCTAACTACCTGCAGGCGGCCGGTCAGGCGTGCCTGTTGCAGGGTATGGCCGGTGCCTGCGTCCAGGCCGTACCCAAGCAGCGCAAAAGCCTGCAGGGCCACAGCCGCGTTTTCTACCGGCAGTGCCGGCAGCGGCATGTCATTAAGGGTCAGCGACTGACCCTGCCCGCCTTGTCCGCGCCAGTGCCAGCAGTGGTCGCCCAGCGCCAGATCAAAGTCGCGGCCACGCAGTTTAAGGGGTGTTCCGAGGCTGGCCGCATGGTCCAGCAGGCTTTGCGGCGGTTGCAGGTCGCCACACACGGCCGGCACGCCACTACGGAAAATTCCGGCTTTTTCGCGGGCGACATCTTCGCGGGTATGGCCCAGCCAGTCGGCATGATCCAGCGCAATGCCGGTCACCACTGCCACATCGGGATCAACAATGTTGACCGCATCCAGCCGCCCGCCCAACCCCACTTCCAGAATGACTACATCCAGCGGCTGGCGGGAAAAAATCCACAGCGCGGCCAGCGTGCCCATTTCAAAATAGGTCAGACTGGTATCACCACGCACCGCCTCGATGGCGGCAAACGCCTGGCAAATCCGGTCATCACCGGCCATTTCGTTATTAATCTGGATGCGCTCGTTGTAATGCAGAAAATGCGGTGAGCTATAAACACCCACCGTCATGCCCCGTGCACGGCACAGGGCTGCCAGATAGGCACAGGTGGAACCCTTGCCGTTGGTGCCGGTTACCGTAACCACCTGCCGTGCCGGTTTTGGCAACTGCAGGCGTTCAGCCACGTCACGGATGCGCTGCAAACCCAGCTCGATCTCGCTGGGATGCAGCTGCTCAAGCCAGCTTAGCCACTGGTCGAGGGTGCGTTCGCTCATTCTGCGGCGGCCTGGCCTTCAACGGCGTCTTCAGCCACTTCGCGCAGGATCGGGCGTACCTGCATCGGAGCCTTGACCAGCTTGCGCAGAATGGCTGCCACACGCGGGCGCATTTCGGGACGGGGAATGATCATATCGATCGCGCCGTGGTCCAGCAGGAATTCGCTGCGCTGGAAGCCTTCCGGCAGCTTTTCACGCACGGTCTGCTCGATGACCCGCGGGCCGGCAAAGCCAACCAGCGCCTTGGGCTCGCCAATGATAATGTCGCCCAGCATCGCCAGGCTGGCGGAAACGCCGCCATACACTGGGTCGGTCAGTACGGATATGAAAGGGATGCCTTCTTCGCGCAGGCGGGCAATCACCGCCGAGGTTTTAGCCATCTGCATCAGCGACAGCAGGGCTTCCTGCATACGCGCGCCGCCGGATGCGGAGAAGCAGATCATCGGACAGCGTTTTTCCAGCGCCACATTGGCCGCCTGTACAAAACGCTCACCAACCACCGCGCCCATGGAGCCGCCCATAAAGGAAAACTCGAACGCAGCAGCCACCACCGGCATGCCCTCCAGGGTGCCGCTCATGGCAATCAGCGCATCATTTTCGTCGGTCTGTTTCTGGGCAGCCTTGAGGCGGTCGCTGTACTTCTTGCTGTCACGGAACTTGAGGCGGTCCACCGGCTCCAGATCTTCGGCAATTTCCACGCGGCCATCGGCATCCAGAAAGATGTCCAGGCGGGTGCGGGCACCAATGCGCATGTGGTGGTCACACTTGGTGCACACATCCAGCGCCTTTTCCAGCTCGGGCTTGTACAGCACCGCGTCACAGGCCGGACACTTGTGCCACAGGCCTTCCGGAATGTTGCTCTTCTTGACCTCGGACCGCATGATCGAGGGGATAAACTTGTCAACCAGCCAGTTACTCATCCGTTCAATACTCCTAATGTCGCCCTGCATGCCCTTTGCATACAGACGCTACCTGCCCGGCCGCCAGTGACGGACCAGACAGCATGATTGTCTGAAAACATGTCTATGGACGGCTGCCGTGCCGCTGCCGTCACACCCGAAACTACCCTAGCCTGCCAGCGAGCGTACCTGCTGCATAAAAGCTCGTACCTTGCCGGCATCCTTGATGCCTTTGGCCGCTTCAACACCGCCACTGATATCCACCGCCCAGGGACGTACCTGGCGGATGGCAAGCTGCACATTATCCACATCCAGCCCGCCGGCGAGAATCAGCGGTTTGGCTAACGCCTGCGGAATGCTGTTCCAGTCAAAGGTAGTGCCGGTGCCGCCGGGAACGCCGGGGACCCAGGCATCCAGCAAAATACCGCGCGCCTCCTGATAGGACTGCGCCAGTGCCGCTATGTCCACGCCGGGCTGCATGCGCAGAGCCTTGATGTAGGGGCGGCCAAAGGATTCGCAGTAGTCCGGTGTTTCATCACCATGAAACTGCAGCAGGTCCAGCGGCACCTGCGCCAGCACCTGTTCGACAAACGCCCGCTCCGCATCGACAAACAGGCCGGTGCTGGTCACAAAGGCCGGCAACTGGCGAACCATCTCGCCGGCCTGCTCCGGCTCCACATTGCGCGGACTGGGGCCGTAAAACACAAAACCCAGCGCATCGGCTCCGGCCTGCGCGGCCACCCGCGCATCTTCCAGCCGGGTAATGCCACAAATTTTGACTCGGGTAGTCATGCGTCCTCCGCAAACACGTCCGGCATGGCCGACAAAAACAGCGGCCCGACAGGACGCTGCGGCAGCTCGAATTCGTCGGGATACTCGACCTGTACCAGATACAGGCCGTAGGGCGGTGCCGTGGCACCGGACACCTCGCGGCGTCTGGCCTGCAATACCTCCTGCATCCATTCCACCGGTTTTTCACCGGCACCGATTTTCAGCAGGGTCCCGGCAATATTGCGCACCATGTGATGCAAAAAGGCCGAAGCACGCACATCCAGCACCACAAAGCGCCCATGGCGGGTGATGCGGATACCGTCC
>CAZVDA010000037.1:5037-12839 GCA_964625365.1 uncultured Thiopseudomonas sp.
CCGGCGATTTGGCCTGGCATTCGGCGGCACGGAAGGAGCTGAAATCATGGGTACCCAGCAGATAACGGGCGGCGCGGTTCATCGCGTCCAGATCCAGTTCCTTGTGGGTCCAGGTGATGCCGTCAGACAGCAAGGCAGGCCGTACCGGATCGGGATAAATAACATAGCGGTAGCGGCGGCGACGGGCACTAAAGCGGGCGTGGAAGGCTTCCGGCACATCCCTGGCCCAGAGCACGCTGATGTCTTTGGGCAGATAGCGGTTGCTGCCAAACAGCCAGGCGGCCGGTTTGCGAAACACGCTGGTTTCAAAATGCAGCACCTGCTCGCAGGCATGCACGCCGGCATCGGTACGTCCGGCGCAGACCAGCCGTACCGGCTCACCGCCGGCCACTTCGGTCAGCGCCTTTTCCAGCGCACCCTGTACGGTCGGCAGGTCATTTTGCTGCACCTGGAAGCCGTAGTAGGCCGCGCCGTTGTACTCGACGCCCAGCGCTATCCTGAAAACGCCTGCGGCAGTCATTTCGACTGCCGCAGACTGTGTTGCCTGTGGGTTCATGGATCAGCCAAGCTTGGCCATCAGCTCGCGCACGCGATCCTGATGCTCGGCTGCGCCTTCGCGCATAACTTCGTCCAGAATCTCGCGGGCACCTTCCACGTCGCCCATTTCGATCCAGGCCGCAGCCAGGTCCAGCTTGGTGGTGTCTTCGTCATCACCCTGCAGGAAGCTGAAGTCATCATCCAGCGACTGCTCCAGGTCACTCAGCATGGAGTCGCCTGCGCTGGCCGGACTGTCGCCGGGCAGATCCAGACCGGGCAGCGAGAGATCCAGACCTGCGTCCAGCTCGCCCAGACCATCCAGACCGATGTCGTCAGCCAGGGCGTCCAGTTCACCGGACGTTTCGCCCAGCGTAGCGGCCATATCGGTGTGCAGTTCGTCGAAGCTGCTTTCCAGCGACGCCAGATCCATTTCCAGGCGGCCGGTATCCAGTGCTTGTTCGCCGTCGTCCAGCGCGGGCGCAGCCGGTTCCGCAGGCATGGACAGGTCAAGGTCGATATCCAGATCGAAGTCGGTCGCTGCGGTTTGTGCTTCCGGCAGTTCCAGCGTGTCCATGCCGTCCAGATCCAGAGCTGCATCACTCGGCTCCAGATCCGCAGTCAGGTCAAGGTCGCTGCTGCCCAGGTCGTCAAGGGACAGCTCGCCCAGTGACAGCTCGTCCGGCGTGCCAGCAGCAGGCTCCATCGGCTCCAGACCCAGATCATCAAGACCCGGCAACTCGAAGTCGGCCAGTTCGTCGGCAGTAGACTCTGCAGCCGGGGCAGTTTCTACAACCGGCAGGGGCTCGGGCGTATAGTCAATGCCCCTGTCCAGAATCGAGGTTTCGTCCAGCTCGGCTTCAGCTGCTTCCAGCAGTTTGCTGAAGTCATCGTCATCAACAGTGCTGGCCGCCGCAGGCTCGCTGGCACCCATGCCGGAGAAGATGTCATCCTTGAGCAAGTCATCCAGGTCAGGAATTGCATCAGCCAATGGATCACTGGCGTCGTTGTCACCGCCTGCCATGCTGCCCAGATCATCGTCGGCAATCATGTGCGAGAAGCGCTGGCGCACTTCGTTCAGCTTGTCCGCAGAGGCACCCATGGCAACCAGCTCGTCCATCTGGGCGGCAAATGCGTTGCGGTCGCCCAGGTCGGCGCAGACTTCAAGGAGCTTGAAGCGCAGGTCCTGACGCTGCGGATCTGCATCAATCGCCTTGAGCAGGACAGTCGCGGCCTGGCTGAAGCGTCCGTAAGCTGTGTAGTTTTCAGCCTCGGCAATCGGATCGTTCTGCGCAGAAGACGAGTCTGCATCAATAAAATCATCAACTGAAGAAGCTGCCACTGCCGGCTCGTCAATCAGCGCATCCAGGTTATCCAGCTCATCGGCAAAGATGTCTTCTTCCTTGCTGGTTGATGCCGGCGCAAATACGTCGTTTTCATCGTCTTCACCGGCCAGTAGTACATCATCCTGCTGTTCGGCGCGTTGTTTGGCCTTGCGGCGTGCCAGCAAGGCCAGAAGGGCCAGCAGCACGACACCACCACCCGCTACCGGCAGGGCCAGCGGATTGTCCAGCAACTCTTCGATAAAGCTCTTCGGCTCTTCCGGCAGGTCAAACGGCATCAGCGGAGGACGTGGAGCCGGAGGTTGTTCGGCAACTACTGGTTCTGGCGCCTTGACCGGCTCGACGGCCACAGGCTCGACAGGAGCAGGCTCGATGGCCGGTTCGGCAGCCACGGGTTCAACAGGCGACTCCAGAACCTCGCCCAGATCGGCTGATGCAACCGGCGCTTCTTCTACAGGTTCTACAGCAGGCGGCTCAGCCACTTCGACAACCGGTTGTTCGGTCACGGCTGGCTGCTCGCTCATATTTTGCAGGTTGGCCAGCTGGCTGTTTTTCAGCTCCAGCAGGCGCTGCAGTTTTTCTACCTGGCTGCTAAGGTCTTCAACACGATTGCTCAGATCCTGGTTCTGGCTGCGCGTGGAATCCAGCTGTTCCTTGGCCAGCGCCAGCTGGTCGCGCAACTCGCGGTCAGCTGAGCCGCTATCGCTGGCAACGGCAGTTTCGCCGGTCTCGGCAGCAACCAGACGCAGGTTATCGCGCTGCTCGGCACGGGCCGGTGCGTCTGCGGCGGTTTCACGGCGACGGGCATCCAGCTGGCGCTCGGCAGCCGCGCCGCCACGCCATGCTTCAACCTGTGCCTGGAATTCGTTGACGGCCTGGCCACGGTTGCGCTTGCGCACCTGCTCTTCGGTCGGCAACTTGAGGGTCTGACCGTTTTTAAGGCGGTTGATGTTGCCGTCAATGAAGGCATTGGGGTTCAGGTCCTGAATGGCCAGCATGGTCTGGTGAACAGAGCCCTTGCCGGCACCCGCACGTTGGGCAATTTCCCAGAGCGTGTCATTTTTCTGGACCTGATACTGGTCACCGTCCAGCGAAGGACGGGCTGCAGGACGAGGCGCAGGCACGCGGGCCGGTGCAGGGCTGCGCTCCGCTACCGGTGCAACGGCCGGAGCTGCCGGACGCACAGGCGCGGCAACAGGCTTGCCTGCAGGCGCTACAGCCGGCGCTTCCGTGTACACCAACTCCTGCGGGCTGTACATGGGTGGGTCCAGCAGTAGCGTGTACTCTTTCAGTACACGGCCGGCCGGCCAGTAAACTTCCAGCAGAAAATTCAGGAAAGGCTCGCGCACTGCCTGATTGCTGGTGACCCGCACAAAGCTTTTGCCGTCGGCACGAATGACCGGCGTAAACTTCAGGTTGGTCAGAAAAAACGGACGCTCGACACCCGAACGGCTAAAGTCTGCAGCCGAGGCCAGCTGCGAGCGGATCTCTTCGGAGGTTAGGCCCCTGGTTTCCAGCAGCTCAATTTCGGCCACCAGGGGTTCATTCAATGCGGACTTGACTGAAATTTCCCCCAGTCCAAGCGCATGCGCCACACCGGAGGCCATCGAGGTGGCAGCTGCGACTGCCAGTACCAGTTTGCGAACCTGAAGCATATAGAGTTTCCCTTGTTTTTTCGGGGATTTTCAATCCGATGCGCCACCCGGATGGTGCATCCTGAAAGCAGCCTGCCAGCCTTGTTGAAGAATACAAGCAGGGCACCCAACTAGAATCGCCCTTCAATTGACAGCGTAAGTATCTTTGACCATTAAACTTTTAGCAACAGCAAAACCAGCGTATTCGACTTATGGGCTGCATCCATTACCCTGTTTTTTGACCTGGCGCACACTTGGGCCACTGTATTTCCATATCGGACAAAAAAGGCTGCCCAATCCGGGGCAGCCTTGATTTTCAGATTTTTCAGCGCCCCAGCAGGATGCGCAACATGCGGCGCAGCGGTTCGGCAGCGCCCCACAACAGCTGGTCACCCACGGTAAAGGCACCCAGATAATGCGAGCCCATGTTCAGCTTGCGCAGACGGCCCACCGGAATGTTGAGCGTGCCGGTCACCGCTGTCGGAGTCAGCTCCTGCATGCTCTGCTCGCGGGTGTTGGGCACCAGCTTGACCCAGGGGTTGTGCTGGCTAATCAGGTTTTCGATATCCGCCATCGGTACATCCTTGTTCAGCTTGATGGTCAGCGCCTGGCTGTGGCAGCGCATGGCACCGACACGCACGCAGATGCCGTCGATGTGGATCGGGTTTTTAAAGCGGCCCAGAATCTTGTTGGTTTCCGCCTGCGCCTTCCATTCTTCGCGACTCTGGCCATTGGGCAGGGCGCTGTCGATCCACGGAATCAGGCTGCCGGCCAGGGGCACGCCAAAGTTGTCCACCGGAATGGCATCGCCACGCTGGGCAGCCGCCACCTTGCGGTCGATGTCCAGAATGGCGCTGGCCGGACTGGCCAGCTCGTCGGCCACCACGTCACGCAAATGACCCATCTGGTTCAGCAGCTCGCGCATGTTTTGCGCACCGGCACCGCTGGCGGCCTGATAGGTCATGGCGCTCATCCACTCGACCAGACCGGCCTCGAACAGGCCACCCAGGCCCATCAGCATCAGGCTGACGGTGCAGTTGCCGCCCACATAGGTCTTGACGCCCTGCTCCAGCGCTTGGTCGATCACCTTGCGGTTGACCGGGTCCAGCACGATGATGGAATCGTCTTCCATGCGTAGGCCGGAGGCCGCATCAATCCAGTACCCGTCCCAGCCGGCTTCGCGCAGTTTGGGGAAAACTTCGTGGGTGTAGTCGCTACCCTGGCAGGTCAGGATCACGTCCAGACCTTTGAGGGTATTGATGTCGTAGGCATCCTTGAGGGCTGGCGTTTCCTTGCCAATGGCCGGTCCCTGACCGCCCACATTGGAGGTGGTAAAAAATACCGGTTCAATCAGGTCAAAATCCTGCTCTTCCAGCATGCGCTGCATCAGCACGGAGCCAACCATGCCACGCCAACCTACAAGACCTACTCGCTTCATTTAACTACACCTTTCAATAAGTGCCCGGCCTGTTCACCAGGCAGGACGGATAAACATTCCGTGCAAGCCGGAGCGCCCGCCGCTGACGGATCACCCCTTCCCTCACAGCTGCTGCAGTGCAGCCACTACCGCATCGCCCATTTCGGCGGTGCCTACTTTTTTCATGCCATCGGACATGATGTCACCGGTACGCAGCCCCTGATCCAGCACCAGACTAACCGCCTTCTCGATAGCATCGGCAGCCGCCGGCTGGTTGAAGGTATAGCGCAGCATCATGGACACGGACAGGATGGTGGCCAGCGGATTGGCCAGACCTTTACCGGCGATATCCGGCGCGGAACCGTGGCACGGCTCGTACATGCCTTTGTTATTGGAGTCCAGCGAGGCCGACGGCAGCATGCCGATGGAACCGGTAAGCATGGAGGCTTCGTCAGAGAGAATATCACCAAACATGTTGTCGGTAACCATCACATCAAACTGTTTTGGCGCACGCACCAGTTGCATGGCGGCGTTATCCACATACATGTGGCTCAGCTCGACTTCGGGATAGTCTTTGGCTACTTCTTCAACCACTTCACGCCACAACTGGCTGGACGCCAGCACGTTGGCCTTATCTACCGAGCACAGTTTTTTGTTGCGCACCATGGCCATATCGAAACCGACCTTGGCAATGCGGCGGATTTCGCTCTCGGAATACGGCAGGGTATCAAACGCCTTGCGCTCGCCGTTTTCTACAATCTGATCACGCGGCGCACCGAAATAAATCCCGCCGGTCAGCTCGCGCACAATCAGGATATCCAGACCAGACACCACTTCCGGCTTGAGGCTGGAGGCATCGGCCAGTTGCGGATACAAAATGGCCGGACGCAGGTTGGCAAACAGCCCCAGCTCGGAGCGGATTTTCAGCAAGCCGCGCTCGGGACGAATGCTTTTCTCGATGGTATCCCACTTTGGACCACCCACCGCACCCAGCAGCACCGCATCCACCTCACGCGCCAGCTCCAGCGTGGAGTCAGCCAGCGGTACACCGTGCTTGTCGATAGCTGCGCCGCCCAACTCACCTTCGACGGTTTCCAGACCGAGGTTGTATTTTTCATTGGCCAGGTTCAGGACTTTGACTGCTTCAGCAATGATTTCCGGACCAATACCGTCGCCGGGAAGAACAAGAATTTTTTTACTCATGGTTTTTCTCTTTTTAATTTCAAATGTTTTTTCAGTGCGGTGTGCGGCTGGTGCAGGTCAGTGCTGCGGCTGACGCACCCGCGCCGAAACAAGTTTCGTCACAGGTGCTGATGCCTGGCACAGCCCTGCACCCGCCAAAATACACACCTGCTGGCTGGGAGGGGGTGGTGCGGCTACGCCGCACTGCTGTCGCGTTGGGGTTGAAAGCTTGGTGTGAAAATTTACTGCACCGATTCATGCAACGCAGCGGATTGACATGAAAGCGCAGTACACCATTCAACTTCACACAGCAAATCCACACTCACATTGCACGACAGCCTTACACCAAACCTTCACATATCACGCGACAGCAGGCGGGCAACGCCCGCCCCTCTCTACCTCCACCGTTTGCACGGTGTTGCGAGGTGGTAGCGGTATGGAGCGGCAAAGCCTGTGTCGCCATGGATGGCGACACGGAGCCTACATGGACGTACTTGCGGCGTCTTTGCAGCCCATACCGCTACCACCAACCACAAAAGTGCAAACAAAAATCAACCAACCAAAGCCCCAAACAACCAGGGATACTTCTGCTTATACCCACTCTCAAAAGAACGAATCTCGCCCTCATCCTGCAAGGTCAGGCCAATATCATCCAGCCCGTTAAGCAGGCAATGCTTGCGGAAAGCATCCACTTCAAACTCATAGCTAACGCCATCAGCACGGATTACCTTCTGCTGCGCTAGGTCAACGGTGAGCTGGTAGCCCTCGTTGTCTACAGTCAGCTTCATCAACTCATCCACCGCAGCCTGCGGCAGGATGATCGGCAGCAGACCGTTTTTGAAGCTGTTGTTGTAGAAGATGTCGGCAAAGCTTGGCGCGATGATGGCGCGGAAGCCATATTCATCCAGCGCCCAGGGCGCGTGTTCACGGCTAGAGCCACAACCAAAGTTTTCCTGCGCCAGAAGGATACTGGCACCCTGGTAGCGCGGCTGGTTGAGTACAAACTCGGTGTTCAGCGGGCGCTTGCTGTTGTCCTGGCCGGGTTGGCCTTCATCCAGATAGCGCCACTCGTCAAACAGGTTCTCACCAAAGCCGGTGCGTTTGATGGATTTCAAAAACTGCTTGGGGATGATTTGGTCGGTATCGACGTTGGCACGATCCAGCGGAGCGACCAAACCCTGATGTTGTGTAAAGGCTTTCATTAGTTGGCTCCTTGCAAGAGTTCGCGAACGTCAACGAAGTGACCGGTAACCGCAGCAGCAGCGGCCATGGCCGGGCTGACCAGGTGGGTACGTCCGCCATTGCCCTGACGACCCTCGAAGTTGCGGTTGGAGGTGGAGGCACAGTGCTCGCCGCTGCCCAGTTTGTCCGGGTTCATAGCCAGACACATGGAGCAGCCCGGCTCACGCCATTCAAAACCGGCCTCGATAAAGATCTTGTCCAGACCTTCTTCTTCCGCCTGTTTTTTCACCAAGCCAGAACCTGGTACTACCATGGCCTGAATCACGTTGTCGGCAACCTTGCGGCCCTTGGCCACTTCGGCCGCGGCACGCAGGTCCTCGATGCGCGAGTTGGTGCATGAGCCGATGAAAACGCGGTCCAGCTTGATGTCGGTGATCGCCTGGTTGGCGGCAAGACCCATGTACTTGAGCGCACGCTCGATGGAGTCCTTCTTGACCGGATCGCTCTCTT